>NZ_LIQY01000231.1 GCF_001418495.1 Streptomyces pathocidini
GCGGATGACGAATCCTCCGCGACGAGCGCCGCCCGCGGACGAGCCGATGGCAGATCCTCCGAGAAGGACGCCGCCCTCGGGCGCGCGGATGACGAATCCTCCGCGACGAGCGCCGCCTTCCTCGGGCGGGGCTTCGGCGGTGCGCGGCTGGTCGTCGTCGACCTGTTCTGCGGGACGGGCGCGGTGGGGGCCGCGCTGGCGGCGGCGCTCGGTTCGGTCGAGTTGTACGCGGTCGACGTCGACCCCGCCGCGGTGCAGTGCGCCCGCCGCAACGTCGCGGACGCGGGCGGCCGGGTCTTCGAGGGCGACCTGTACGCGCCGCTGCCGACGGGGCTGCGCGGCCGGGTGAACATCCTGGCCGCGAACGTCCCGTACGTCCCGACGGAAGCGGTCGGCCTCCTCCCGCCGGAGGCCCGCGACCACGAGCCGCTGACCGCCCTCGACGGCGGCACGGACGGCCTGGACGTCCTGCGTCGCGTGGCCGCGGAGGCGAGTCGGTGGCTGGCACCGGGCGGCCACCTGCTCATAGAGACGAGCGAGGCCCAGGCCTCGGGGGCGGCCGAGGCGTTGGCCGCCGGCGGGCTCACCTCACACGTCGAGACCTCGCCCCCCGAGAACGCCACCGTCGTCATCGGCACGCTCTGACCGACCTCACCAGGGTGGCGCCCCCGAGCGCAACAGGTTGCCGGGCCTTCCGGTTTCGTAGGCGGCTGCACGCCGGTGACCCCGCTGTGCCCACCCGTTCCCCTTAGCGGAACGCATGCCCACAACGCGGGCCGAACCACGGCTCACCGAGCACGGGGGCACGCAGCGCGGTGTGATCTGGGGCGTTCTGGGTGGGAGGGGTGGGCAGGGGGGTTACTCGTTAGTAGCATGGCGGTAGCGGTGCCGCTGGGCGGCTGCCCGGCTGTGCCCAAAACCCGCATCCAGGAGGAGAGTCAGTGCCTCGTACCGCCAGGGACGTCGTCTTTGTCGACGGCGTCCGCACCCCGTTCGGCAAAGCGGGCCCGAAGGGCATCTACCACGAGACCCGGGCCGACGACCTGATCGTCAAGTGCATCCGCGAGCTGCTGCGCCGCAACCCCGCCCTGGACCCGGCGCGGATCGACGAGGTGGCCGTCGCGGCCACCACGCAGATCGGCGACCAGGGCCTGACCCTCGGCCGTACCGCGGGCATCCTCGCCGGGCTGCCGCAGTCCGTGCCCGGCTACTCCATCGACCGGATGTGCGCCGGGGCGATGACCGCCGTCACGACGACCGCCGGCTCGATCGCCTTCGGGGCGTACGACGTTGTCGTCGCCGGAGGGGTCGAGCACATGGGGCGGCACCCCATGGGCGAGGGCGTGGACCCCAACCCGCGCTTCGTGTCGGAGAAGCTGGTCGACGAGTCAGCCCTGTTCATGGGCATGACGGCGGAGAACCTGCACGACCGCTTCCCGCACATCACCCGGGAGCGCGCCGACGCGTATGCGGTGCGCAGCCAGGAGAAGGCGGCGAAGGCGTACGCGGACGGGAGGATCCAGCAGGATCTCGTAC
Organism: Streptomyces pathocidini; assembly: GCF_001418495.1. GTDB lineage: Bacteria > Actinomycetota > Actinomycetes > Streptomycetales > Streptomycetaceae > Streptomyces > Streptomyces pathocidini. The sequence goes on from NZ_LIQY01000231.1 coordinate 1,537, forward strand.
CGATCTCCGTGCGCAGGACCGCTGCATCGGGGTCGGCGGGCGAGACCGGTTGGGGGCTCGCGACCGCCGACGAGCCGATGCGGCCGGGGACCACCGTCGAGGGGCTCGCCGGTCTCAAGACGCCGTTCCGGCCGCACGGGCGGGTCACCGCGGGCAACTCCGCCGGTCTCAACGACGGTGCGACCGCCTCGCTCGTCGCCGCCGAGGACGTGGCGCGCGAGCTGGGCCTGCCGGTCCGGATGCGCCTGGTGTCCTACGCGTTCGCCGGTGTCGAGCCGGAGGTCATGGGCTTCGGGCCGATTCCGTCGACGGAGAAGGCGCTGGCCAAGGCCGGTCTCACCATCGACGACATCGGGCTCTTCGAGATCAACGAGGCCTTCGCCGTACAGGTGCTCGCGCTGCTCGACCACTACGGGATCGCCGACGACGACCCGCGCGTCAACCAGTACGGCGGGGCCATCGCGTTCGGCCACCCGCTCGCGTCCTCCGGGGTCCGGCTGATGACGCAGCTGGCGCGGCAGTTCGAGGAGCAGCCGCACGTCCGCTACGGCATCACCGCCATGTGTGTGGGCTTCGGCATGGGTGGCACCGTGATCTGGGAGAACCCGCACTGGAGCGGGGCGGCTGAGGGACACCGTGAGGGGGCAGGCAAGTGAGTACCACCGCTGAGCTGTTGAGGGGTGCGGCCGAGCTGTTCCCCGACGAGGTCGTCACGCAGGCGCACGTGCGCCACCTCGAACTGCCGCGGGGGGCCGGGCGCTTCGCGCTCATCACCCTCGACAACGGCCTCGACCACACCAAGCCCACCACCTTCGGCCCGCAGTCGCTGGCGAACCTCGACGCCGCGATCGACCAGGTGGAGAGGGAGGCGGCGGACGGCTCCGTCGTCGGGGTCGGGATCACCGGCAAGCCGTTCATCTTCGCCGTCGGCGCCGACCTCAAGGGCGTCGAGCTGCTGAAGCGGCGCGAGGACGCGCTGGCCATCGGCAAGGGCGGCCACGACGTCTTCAAGCGGCTGTCCGCGCTCGCCGTGCCCACCTTCGCGTACTACAACGGCGCCGCGATGGGCGGCGGTGTCGAGGTCGGGCTGCACTGCGCCTACCGGACCGTGTCCGCGGCGCTGCCCGCCTTCTCGCTGCCCGAGGTCTTCCTCGGTCTCGTCCCGGGCTGGGGCGGCTGTGCGCTGCTGCCGAACCTCATCGGGGCCGACCGCGCCGTCACCGTCATCATCGAGAACTCGCTCAACCAGAACAAGCAGCTGAAGGGCAGGCAGGTCCACGAGCTCGGGATCGCCGACGCGGTCTTCGAGGGCGCGGACTTCCTGGAGCAGTCGCTGATCTGGACCGCCTCTGTGCTGAAGGGCGAACTGGCGGTCGTACGCCCCGAGATCGACCGCGGCGAGGCCTGGGACCGGGCCGTGGAGCGCGGGCGGTTCATCGCCGACTCCAAGGTGCACGGCGCGGCCCCGGCCGCGTACCGCGCGCTGGACATCATCGCGGCGGCCAAGAGCGGCGACCTGCGGAAGGGCTTCGACGCGGAGGACGCCGCGCTCGCCGACCTGATCATGGGTGGCGAACTGCGCGCCGGGATCTACGCGTTCAACCTGGTGCAGAAGCGCGCCAAGCGGCCCGCCGGGGCGCCGGACAAGAACCTCGCCCGGCCGGTCGGCAAGGTCGGCGTGGTCGGTGCCGGGCTGATGGCCTCCCAGCTGGCGCTGCTGTTCGCCCGCCGCCTTGAGGTGCCGGTCGTGCTCACCGACATCGACCAGGAGCGCGTGGACAAGGGCGTGGGCTACGTCCACGGCGAGATCGACAAGCTGCTGCTCAAGGGCCGGGTCAACCAGGACAAGGCCAACCGCCTCAAGGCGCTGGTGACCGGTTCGCTGGAGAAGGCCACCGCCTTCGCCGACGCGGACTTCGTCATCGAGGCCGTCTTCGAGGAGATGGGCGTCAAGCAGCAGGTGTTCGCCGAGGTCGAGGCGGTCGTGCCGGAGCACGCGATCCTCGCCACCAACACCTCCTCGCTGTCGGTCAGCGAGATGGCGTCGAAGCTGAAGCACCCGGAGCGGGTCGTCGGCTTCCACTTCTTCAACCCGGTGGCGATCCTGCCGCTGCTGGAGATCGTCCGCGGCGAGAGGACCGACGAGGCCTCGCTGGCAACGGCGTTCGGGGTCTCCAAGAAGCTGAAGAAGACCGCCGTGCTGGTGAAGGACGCGCCCGCGTTCGTCGTCAACCGCGTGCTGACCCGCTTCCTCGGGGAGGTGCTGCGCTCGATCGACGAGGGTACTCCGGTCGAGGTCGCGGACCGCGCGCTGGCCCCGCTGGGCCTGCCGATGTCCCCGATCGTGCTGCTGGAGCTGGTCGGCCCGGCGGTCGCCCACCATGTCGCGGGCACCCTGAGCGCCGCGTTCCCGGACCGCTTCGGCGTCTCGGAGAACCTCGGCCGGGTCGTCGAGGCGGGCAAGCGCAACCTCTACACGTACGACTCCGGGAAGCCGGAGCTGGACCCGGAGGTCGCCGCGCTCTTCCAGGTCGGTGACACTGCGCTGACGGAGGAGCAGGTACGGGACCGGGCGCTGGACGCCATCGCGCAGGAGGTCCGGCTGATGCTGGACGAGGGCGTGGTCGCCGAGGCGCAGGACATCGATCTGTGCCTGATCACGGGCGCGGGCTGGCCCTTCCACCTGGGCGGCATCACGCCGTACCTGGACCGGGAGGGCGTTTCGGAGCGGGTCAACGGCAAGCGGTTCCTGGAGCCGGGCGTCGCCAGCGTCCCGGAGTAGCGAGTCCGTAACACCTCACCGGCTCCCGTACCGTGCGGGAATCCCTGCTCCCGTACGGGCATCCGGCGCCTGTAGGGAAATCCGGCGCCCGTCCGCGGCCTTTCGCGGGCGGGCGTCCGGCGTTTCCCGGGGAGGTTCGCCCCAGGCCCGGGGGAACGGCGTCCGGGGGCCGGGACACGGCGTTGACCGTCCCAGACCGCCCCGATATGTTCGCCGACATGTTGACGCCAGTCCCGCACAGCCTGCGCGGCCCCCTCGGCCAGCGGTCCCCCGCCGCGCGCTGTCGCTGTTGACTCGGCCGCCGGTTTCTCGTCACTTGGCTCGTTCGCCGCTTGCGCCCGCCGCGGCCGGGCGTCTCCCCGGTAGCGGGGCTGTCCACGGCCGCCGGCCGCCGACGCCCGACTCCGGGTCCTGTTCCTGCACCTGCTCGAACACGGCGTAGCACTGTCAGATTGGGGGACGCACTGTGTCAGGGAGCTCCGAGGGTCTCGGGAGACGAATCCAGTCACTGCGGAAACAGGCCCGGATGAGCCAGCAGGAGCTCGCCTCGAAGGCGGGGATGAGCACGCGGGCGCTGCGGGACATCGAGAACGGCCGGGTGCGGCGGCCCCAACTGCGCACCGTGCAGAGCCTGACGGGAGCTCTCGGGCTGCCGCACGAGGAGGTCGGCGACCTGCTGGCGGCCGCGCGGTCTTCGGCACCCCCGGCACCAGGGACGGCAACGGCACAGGGGACGGCCGCTGATGTGGATCGGGGTCGATCTGCTCCGCCTCGGCGAGCTGGACCGGCTGCTCGGCCGGGCCTGGTTCCGCGCCTTCGCCTACGACCGGGCGGAGCTCGCCGAGGCCGGCGGATTCGGCCCCGACCGCGCCCGGGAGTTCCTGGCCGGGCGCTTCGCCGCCAAGGAGGCGGTGCCGAAGGCGCTCGGCGCGGGCATGGCCGCCGGGGTGAAGCCCTGTCAGGTGATCGTGGAGCGCTCGGCGTCCGGCGCCCCGGAGGTCCGGCTCACCGGTGCGGCCGCCGACCGGGCCGCCGCCCTCGGGATGGCCGGGATCGGCGTGACGATCACGCACAAGGGCGACCTGGCCGTGGCCGTGGCCGTCGGCCTGCCCGGCGAGCCCTGCTGCTGCGCGTCAGGGCTTGGTCGTGGCGTTCATGCGGCTGTGCGAGCGGCCGTAGACGGCGTAGATGACGAATCCGAGGGCCATCCAGGCGGCGAACCGCACCCACGTCTCGGTCGGCAGGTTGAGCATCAGCCACAGTGAGGCGGCGATCGACACGATGGGGAGCAGCGGCACCCACGGTGTACGGAAGGCACGGTGCAGGTCGGGCCGGGTGCGGCGGAGGACGATGACGCCGAGGGCGACGATGGCGAACGCGAAGAGCGTGCCGATGTTCACCAGTTCCGCGAGCTCCTCGATGCTGGTGAAGCCGGCGACGATCGCGATGACCACGCCGAGCAGGATCGTCGAGCGGTACGGGGTGCGGAAGTGCGGGTGGGTCTTGGAGAAGAACCGCGGGAGCAGCCCGTCGCGGCTCATCGCGAAGAACACCCGGGTCTGGCCGAGCAGCAGGATCATGCACACGGTCGTCAGGCCGACCGCGGCCCCGAAGCTGATGGCGCCCGCGTACCACGGGTGCCCGGTGGCCTTGAAGGCGTCGGCCAGCGGCGCGCTCACCGACAGCTCGGTGTACTTCTGCATGCCGGTGACCACGAGCGACACCGCGACGTACAGCACGGTGCAGATGAGCAGCGAGCCGAGGATGCCGCGCGGCATGTCGCGCTGCGGGTTCACGGTCTCCTCGGCCGTGGTGGCCACCACGTCGAAGCCGATGAAGGCGAAGAAGACCACGGCCGCGGCGGTGAAGATGCCCTGGACGCCGAAGGTCGTCGGCTCGTAGCCGAACATCAGCTGCACCAGCGGGGCGTCGAGGCCCGAGCCCTCCACCGAGCCGGAGGACGGCGGGATGAAGGGGGTGTAGTTCTTGGCGTCGATGAAGAAGGCCCCGGCGACGATGACGATCAGCACGACCACCACCTTGATCGCCACGATCAGCGTGGTGACGCGCGCCGAGAGCTTCGTGCCGAGGACGAGGACCGCGGTGAGCGCCAGGACCAGCAGGAAGGCCAGCAGGTCGAAGCCGAACCCCTCCGCCACGTCCGGTCCCGCCAGCGCGTCCGGCAGGTGCCAGCCCGCGTTGTCCATCAGCGACCGCACGTAGCCGGACCAGCCGACCGCCACCACGGCCGTGCCGAGCGCGAACTCCAGGACCAGGTCCCAGCCGATGATCCAGGCCGGCAGCTCACCGATCGAGGCGTACGAGAAGGTGTATGCGGAGCCTGCCACCGGAACGGTCGAGGCGAACTCGGCGTAGCACAGGGCCGCCAGTGCGCAGACGATGCCGGCCACGACGAACGCGAGCGCGGTCGCCGGGCCCGCCTGCTCCTTGGCGACCGCACCGGTGAGGACGAAGATGCCGGTGCCGATGATCACGCCGACGCCGAAGACGGTGAGGTCGAGCGCCGAGAGCGACCGGTTCAGCGCGTGGTCCGGCTCCTCGGTGTCCTGGATGGACTGCTCGATCGTCTTGGTCCGGAACCAGCCTCCGGCGCTGCGGTTGTTCGGATCGCGGTCTTTCACCGGCGTACCTCCACGCTCTGGCCCGTCCGCGCCATCGTTCTCGGAGCCGTGGAGCGGCGCGAGGGGTGGCAGCCAGTGGGGTGGTGGATTCATCCGATGGGGGCCGGTGGGCCCGTAAGCGCTGGGCCGGCCGGAGCACCCCGGCCGTTGCGGCGGGTACTCCGACCGGCCCGGCGGGGGTCGGTGCGGTCGGCGGCTCAGGCGCGTCAGTCGCGGGCAGCCTCGGCGGGCTCGTCCTCGTACTTGCCGCCGAGCTTGGCGACCAGGCCGGTGACCTGGCGGGCGATGTCCGGCGCGGTCAGCCCGATCTCGGCCATGACCTCCTTGCGGGAGGCGTGGTCGAGGAAGCGCGGCGGGATGCCGAAGTCGCGCAGCGGCACGTCCACACCGGCGTCGCGCAGCGCCTGCGCGACGGCCGAACCGACGCCTGCCGCGCGGCTGTTGTCCTCGACGGTGACCACGACGCGGTGGCGCTCGGCGAGGGCGGGCAGCTGCTCGTCCACCGGCTTGACCCAGCGGGGGTCGACCACGGTGGTGGAGATGCCCTGCTTGTCGAGGAGTTCGGCGATCTCCAGGCACATCGGGGCGAGCGCCCCGACGGACAGCAGCAGCACATCGGCCTCGCCGTCCTCGGGCCTGCGCAGGACGTCCATGCCGCCGATCCGGCTGACGGCCTGGACCGCCGGGCCGACCGCGCCCTTGGAGTAGCGCACGACGGTGGGGGCGTCGTCGACCTCGACGGCCTCGCGGAGCTGGGCGCGCAGCTGGTCGGCGTCGCGCGGGGCGGCGATCCGCAGGCCGGGGACGACCTGGAGGATCGACATGTCCCACATGCCATTGTGGGAGGCGCCGTCGCTGCCGGTGACACCGGCCCGGTCCAGGACGAAGGTGACCCCGCACCTGTGCAGGGCCACGTCCATCAGCACCTGGTCGAAAGCCCGGTTCAGGAAGGTCGCGTAGACGGCGAAGACCGGGTGCAGACCACCGGTCGCCAGCCCCGCCGCCGACGTGGCGCCGTGCTGCTCGGCGATGCCCACGTCGTAGACGCGGTCGGGGAAGGCCTCGGCGAACTTGTGCAGGCCGACGGGCTGGAGCATGGCCGCGGTGATCGCGACGACGTCCTCGCGCTCGTGGCCGAGCTTGACCATCTCCTCGCCGAAGACCGAGGTCCAGTCGGCGCCCGCGGCGGAGACCGGGAGGCCGGTGTCGGGGTGGATCACGCCGATGCCGTGGAAGCGGTCGGCCTCGTCCTGCTCGGCCGGTTTGTAGCCGCGGCCCTTCTCGGTGAGGCAGTGGACGATGACCGGGCCGCCGAAGCGCTTGGCGCGGGTCAGCGCCGACTCCAGGGCCTCGATGTCGTGGCCGTCGATGGGGCCGACGTACTTCAGCCCCAGGTCCTCGAACATCCCCTGCGGGGCGATGAAGTCCTTCAGCCCCTTCTTCGCACCGTGCAGCGTCTCGTATAGCGGCCGGCCAACGACGGGGGTGCGCTCCAGGATGTCCTTGCCGCGGGCGAGGAAGCGCTCGTAGCCGTCGGTGGTGCGCAGGGTGGCGAGGTGGTTGGCCAGACCGCCGATGGTCGGCGCGTACGACCGCTCGTTGTCGTTGACCACGATGACCAGGGGCCGGTCCTTGGCGTCCGCGATGTTGTTGAGCGCCTCCCACGCCATACCGCCGGTCAGGGCCCCGTCCCCGATAACGGCGACGACATGGTCGCCCTTCTTCAGGACCTGGTTGGCCTTGGCGAGCCCGTCCGCCCAGCCCAGCACGGTCGAGGCATGACTGTTCTCGATCACATCGTGCTCGGACTCCGCCCGCGACGGATACCCCGACAAACCCCCCTTGGCCCGCAACTTCGAAAAATCCTGACGACCCGTCAACAACTTGTGCACATACGCCTGATGACCGGTGTCGAAGAGGACCCTGTCCCTCGGGGACTCGAAGACCCGATGCAGGGCGATCGTCAGCTCGACCACACCCAGGTTGGGGCCGAGGTGGCCACCGGTCTTGGAGACCGCCTCGACGAGGAAGGTGCGGATCTCCGCGGCCAGCTGGTCCAGCTGCTCCGGGCCGAGCCGGTCCAGATCGCGCGGTCCCCTGATGCGGGTCAGCAACGCCACCCGTGCCTCCTTGCTTCGATCTGTACCCAGTACTTGTACGGGCCGGGCTAGCCGGTCTGCCGAGTCTAATGTTCGTCCCGCGATGCCGCGGATCGGGCCGTGCGATGTACGTCACGCGGGTGGCTGTAAACCTCCGGCGGGCCTGCACGTACGGGCCCTGGCCGGTCGTAACGCGCAGGTGCCCGGCACCGCGGGGGTGCCGGGCACACGTACGCCGTGCGGGCCGGGGTCAGGTGCGTCCCGCCGACTTCTGGGTCCTGCGCGAGACCGAGTCGATCACGACGGCGGCCAGGAGGACCGCTCCGATGATCATGTACTGGATCTCGCTGGCCATGTTCAGCAGGTTCAGGCCCTGCTGGATGGACTGGATGACCAGCATGCCCAGGAGGGCGGACCAGATCTTGCCGCGGCCGCCGAAGAGGCTGGTGCCGCCGATGACAGCCGCCGCGATCACGTTCATCAGGGTGTTGCCCGCGCCGAGGCTCTTGGTCGCGCCGCCGGAGAGGCTCGCGATGAAGAGGCCGCCGACGACCGCGAGGGTGCCCGCGATCACGAAGACCGTGATCCGGACCTTGTCGACGTTGATGCCCGCACGGCGGGCCGCCTCGGCGTTGCCGCCGACCGCGAAGATCTGCCGGCCGTAGGTCGTGCGGCGCACCACGAAGTCCGCCAGGACCAGCACCGCCAGGAAGATCACCAGCGCGAGCGGCAGACCGCGCGACTGGTTCAGCTCGTACGCGGCGACGAGCGCCAGCACGCCGACCAAGCCGGTGCGCAGCGCGATCTCGCTGACCGGGCGGCCGAGCAGCCCGGCGGCCCTGCGGCGGCGGCCGTCGAGCAGCATCGAGCCGAGGTACGCGGCGGTGGCCGCGATCGCCAGGCCGTACGCGGCGGCGATGTCCTCGAAGTAGTAGTTGGTGAGCTGCTCCACGAGGGAGCCGCCCGGGGTGTTGATGCTGCCTTCCCCGCCCATCAGCCAGATCTGCAGACCGCTCCAGCCGAGGAAGCCGGCCAGGGTGACCACGAACGCGGGCACGCCGATCTTGGCGAAAAAGAATCCGTGCAGCGCGCCGATCGCAGCACCCGCCGCGATGGCGATGAGCACGGCGAGGCCGTCGCTCATGCCGTGGCTGACGCTGAGCACCGCCCAGACCGCGGCGCCGACACCGGCCACCGAGCCGACGGACAGGTCGATCTCGCCCAGCAGCAGCACAAAGACGATGCCGACGGCCATGATGCCCTGGCCCGCGACGTAGATGCTGATGTTGCTGAGGCTGTCGGCGGACAGGAAGCTGCCGTCCAGCGACTGGAAGATGACGCCGATGGCGATCAGGCCGAGGATCACGGGGATCGATCCGAGCTCGCCACCGCGGACCTTGCGCTGGAACTCGGTGAGGTAGCCCTTGAGCCCCTCCTCGCGGACGAGGAGGCGGGGGTCCACGGCGGGGATGGGCGCGGCGCTCTCCGCCACCGCCGGTGCCGGGTTCTTTACGGTGTCGCTCACTGCTGTGCCTCCGCGGTGCGCGCCTGACGGCGGGTCACGGCGTTGTCCGTGGCGCCGGTGATCGCGGCGATGATGTCTTCGTGGGAGGTGTCCTTGACGGGGAAGACACCGTTGTTGCGGCCCAGGCGGAGCACCGCGACCCGGTCCGCGACGGCCTTCACATCGGCCATGTTGTGGCTGATGAGGATGACGCCGAGGCCGCGCTCGCGCAGCCGCTCGACCAGGTCGAGGACCTGCGCGGTCTGCTCGACGCCGAGGGCGGCGGTGGGCTCGTCGAGGATGACGACCTTGGGCTCGCCGATCAGGGCGCGGGCGATGGCCACGACCTGGCGCTGGCCGCCGGAGAGCGAGGCGATCGGGATGCGGACGCTGGGGATGCGGATGGACAGGGTGTCCAGCAGCTCCCTGGCGCGCTTCTCCATCGCCACCTCGTCGATGACGCTCGCGCGCCGCAGCTCGCGGCCGAGGAAGAGGTTGGCTACGACGTCCAGGTTGTCGCACAGGGCGAGGTCCTGGTAGACGGTGGCGACGCCCAACTCCTGGGCGTCGTGCGGCCGGTCGATGGTGACCTGGCGGCCTTCCCACTCGATGACGCCCTCGTCGATCGGGTGCACGCCCGCGATCGTCTTGACGAGGGTGGACTTTCCGGCGCCGTTGTCGCCGACGAGGGCGACCACCTCGCCGGGGTGGATCTCCAGATCGACATCGGTGAGCGCCTGGACGGCGCCGAACCGCTTGGAGACCCCGCGCAACGCCAGCACGGGCGCAGCGGACACGTGAATCATCTCCTTCGCCCGCCGGGCGGCGGGGGTTCCCGCGCCTACGAGGATGCGCGGGGGATGGTGCGGGAGCAAGAGGTGGGGGCGGCCCCGGCGCCCGCCGCCGGGGCGGGACGGGCGCCGGACGACCGGCGAACGGGAGCGTGCCGTACGGCCGTTGGCCGCGGCGGCCCGGCGGGTACACCCGGGGCCGTGCGGCGCCCGGCCGCACCGGTGACCCGACCGCAGGTCACCGGCTGGGTCACCGGGCGCCGGTGACGCGACCGCGGGCGCGCCGGTGACGCGGACCGGCTACTTGATACCGGCGGCCTGGCAGGCCGCGGCGAAGTCGGCGGTGCAGATCTTGTCCGCCGTGTAGACCTTGTCCTTGATGATCGTGTCCGCGATGTTGTCCTTGGTCACGATCGTGGCGTCGTAGAGCTTGGTCGGGATGCCCTTCTTGCTCTTGCTGTCGACCTTCTCCGGGGCGACCGAGGCAATGTCCTCGCCGTTCAGCAGCTTGACGGCGATCTCGGCCGTGGTCTCGGCCTCGGGCTTGATGCCCTTGTAGATCGTGAAGGTCTGGGTGCCGGACAGGATCCGCTGGAGACCGGCGAGTTCGGCGTCCTGGCCGCCGAGCGGGACGTCCTTGATCCCGGCGGACTTCAGGGCGGTGGCGATGCCGCCGGCCATGCCGTCGTTGGCGGAGTAGACGGCGTGGAAGCCGGTCTTGCCCAGGGAGGTGATCGCGGCGGCCATCTTCTTGTTGGCCTCGTCCGGCGACCAGTCCGGAATGTCCTGCTCGTAGGCGATCTTCTTGACCTTGCCGTCGAGGACCTTGTGCGCACCGGACTTGAACAGGGCGGCGTTGGGGTCGGTCGGCGAGCCGTTGATCATCACGATCTCGCTGTCGGCGGCCTTGTCGCCGAGGGCGTTCAGCACGCCCTGGCCCTGGAGTTCGCCGATCTTCTCGTTGTCGTAGGAGACGTACGCGGAGACGTCACCCTCGGCCAGGCGGTCGTACGCGACGACCTTGACGCCCTTCTTGGCGGCGGAGTCGACCCAGGACTTGGTCGCGGTGGCGTCCACCGCGTCCAGGATGATGACCTTGACGCCCTTGGTGATCAGCGCGTCGAACTGCTTCTTCTGGGTCTCGGTGTCCTGGTTGGCGTTGTTGTAGGCGACATCGCAGTCCTTGCACAGGGACTTGATCTTCGCTTCCATCAGCGGCCGGTCGAAGGTCTCGTACCGGGTCGTCTTGTTCTCCGGCAGCAGCAGACCGATCGTCTTGCTGTCGCTGTCCGCACTGTCGCTGCCGGCCTTGCCACAGGCGGCCATGGAGAGTGCCATGGAAACAACGGCCGTGCCGATCGCAACGCGACGCATCGTGGCGTTCATCTTGAGGGAACCTCCCTGACGAGGCCGCGTCGTTGCGGCCGAGGTGGCTGGAAGTCAACTCGGCCGCCAGCTGGGCGTCAAGAAGTAAATCCTTAACGAGATGGCAACGGTGCCATTCGTTATCTAAGTGAAGACGGGCGACCGAGTCGCGAAAGGGCCGCCCAAAAGGGTCGAATCGCCCATTTCATTCAGTACGAGGGCCAGCGCGCCCAGCACCTCGGCCCGGCCCCCGAGGGAGCCCGGCACGATCGCCAACTGCCGTGCCGCGCTGGGGATCGCGTACCGCGAGACCGACTCGCGGATGGGCGTGAGCACCAGCTCGCCCGCCTCCGCGAGGTCCCCGCCGAGCACCACCCGGCTGGGGTTGAGCAGGTTGCACAGATGCGCCACACCGCTGCCGATGTGTCGGCCCACGTCGCCGATCACCCGCCGGCAGCCCGGGTCGCCCTCGCGCGCGAGCCGCACCACGCGCTCCATGGTCAGATCGGGTCCGTGGCTGGAGCTGAGCAGGGAGAGGACGTAGCGGGCGGCGGTGAAGGTCTCCAGGCAGCCGCGGTTGCCGCAGCGGCAGACGGGGCCCGCCTCGTCCAGCGTGATGTGCCCGATCTCCCCCGCGGTGCCGCCAGGTCCGCGGTAGATCTGCCCGTTGATCACCAGGCCCGCGCCCACCCCGCTGGCCACCTTGATGTACGCGAGGTCCCGTACGCCCCGGCCGCTGCCCCAGACCAGCTCGCCCAGGGCCCCGAGGTTGGCGTCGTTGTCCACGTGCACCGGCACCCCGAGACGGCCCGCGAGCTCCTCGCGCGGGTTGATGCCCGTCCAGCCCGGCAGGATCGCGGTCGACCCGAGCGTGCCGGACTCCACGTCGATCGGGCCCGGCACGCCGAGGCCGACCCCGATGACCTTGCCCCGGTCGATGCCGGTGGCCGTGATCAGCCGGTTGACCAGGTTCTCCGCCCGGTCGAAGCCCTGCGCGGCCGAGGCGTCCACGTCCAGCGGCTCGGCCTCCTCGGCGAGCACCTCGTGGGCCAGGTTGCCCACCGCGACCCGGAGGTGGGTGTGGCCGAAGTCGACGCCCACGACGATGCCGGCGTCCCCGCTGAGCGAGACGCTGCGGGCTCGTCTGCCGCCCGCCGAGGTGGGCGTGACCTGCACCGTTCCGCCGTCCTTGAGCTCACGGACGATATTGGAGACCGTGGCGGCGGAGAGCCCCGTGGAGCGGGCGATCTCGGCCTGGGTGAGCGAACCGGCCAGCCGTACCGCGCGGACGACCCGCTCCAGGTTGGCCCGGTGCAGCGACGACTGCGATCCCGGAGTCTCCACCACGGTCTGATCACTCCCAGTGGGCAGGACAGGGTCGCAGCGTTGAGACCCCGTCGTGTACAACATGTGAACTCTAAGCTGAGCCCCCCATGTTGTCTCCCGTCAAGGCTTTGGGCCCAGCGGTAACCGGAGTGGTAGCCAAGCGGAACCGAAGAGCCTCCCACCGCTCCGGGAGCGGTGGGAGGCTCGTACGTGATCGGTTCCGGGCGGCCTACTTCAGCGCGCCCGCCGTCAGGCCCGCGACCACCTGGCGCTGGAAGACGATGTACGCCGCGAGGACCGGCAGCATCGCCATCACCAGGCCGGCGAAGAGCCCCGACCAGTCGCCCTTGTAGCCCTGGCTGACCGCGAGCTGCACCAGGCCCTGGGAGAGGACCTTCTTCTCCGGCTCGGTGTTCAGCACCGTCGGCAGCATGTACTGGTTCCACTGCCCCAGGAAGTTGAAGATGCCGACGCTGATCAGGCCGGGCTTGGCCATCGGCAGCATGACCTGGAAGAAGGTCCGGGTGTGCGAGGCGCCGTCCAGGAACGCCGCCTCGGCCACCGAGGTCGGCAGCGACCGGAAGAAGGAGGTCAGGAAGAAGACCGTGAACGGCAGCGAGTACGCGATGTAGACCACGATCAGGCCGTGGAAGGTGTTCCCCAGCCCGAGGTTGTTCATCACGTAGAACAGCGGGACCAGCGCCAGGATGATCGGGAAACTCATCCCGCCGACGAACAGGTAGTAGATGAACCGGTTCCCGGGGAACTCGAACCGGGCCAGCACGTAGGCCGCCATCGACCCCAGCAGCATCGTGCCGAGCAGCGAACCGCCCACCACCAGAAGGGTGTTGAGGAAGTAGTCGCTCATGTGCGCCTGGGACCAGGCGCGCGTCCAGTTCCCGAACTGAAGGCTGTCCGGCAGGCTCCAGGGCGAGCTGAAGATCTCCCGGTCGGTCTTGAAGGAGGTCACCACCGCCCACAGCAGCGGCATGACGACCATGAACGCCCAGAGGATCAGCATGCCGTGCGAGAAGACGTTGAGGACCTTGCCCTCGGCGCTCTTCTCCGCGGCCGGGGCGGAGCCGGTCTTCTCGGCGGGCGGCTGCTCACCGCCGAGTTCGGCGGCGGCGGGAGAGGTTTCCGTGGTCTTCATCAGTACTCCAGCCGCTCGCGCCGGCCCAGTCGCATCACGACGGCCGCGAAGGCCAGCGTGACGACGAGCAGGGCGACGCCGATCGTTGTCGCGTAGGCCGCCTGTCCGTCCCGGAACGCCTTCTGGTACACCAGCAGCGGCAGGACGGTGGTCGAGTAGTCGGGTCCGCCCGGGCCCACGGTCATGATGTGCACGACCGCGAAGGACTCCGCGCCGAGCGCCAGGATGCCCATGTAGACCCAGCCCGACTGCACGGTGTCCCAGAGCAGGGGCAGCGTGATTCTGAAGAACGTGGTGACGCGGCTGGCGCCGTCGAGCAGCGCCGCCTCGTAGAAGTCCTTGGGAATGGAGGCCATTCCGGCGGAGAAGAGCACCACGAAGAAGCCCACGGTGCTCCAGACCAGCACGGCCATCACGCACCACAGCGCGAGATTCGGGTCGCCGAGCCACTCCGGCTGGACGCTGTCCAACCCCACCGCCTGCAGCGCCGAGTTGATGGCGCCGCTGTTGGGGTTGTAGGCGAAGGCGAACAGCAGGGAGACGATCGCGATCGACAGCACCTGCGGGAAGAAATAGGCGATCTTGTAGAAGGACGAGCCGCGCACCCCGGAGATGGCGGACTCCTTCCGGTGCCGGCCGCCCACGTTCAGCATGAACGCGAAGAACAGGGCGAGACCGAGCGTCACCAGCGGCAGCAACAGCACGAACAGCAGGCTGTGTTGCAGCGACTTCCAGAAGATCTCGTCGCTGAACAGTCGCTCGAAGTTCTTGAAGCCGACCATCTTGAATTCCGGGCTCAGGCCCGTCCAGTCCGTGAAGGAGTAGTAGATGGACTGGATGAACGGCCATATGACGAAGAGTGCGTATATCGCCATGGGGGCCGCCAGGAACCCCACGATGAACCGGTACTTACCGTGTTGCATTACCGACCCCGAATCCTCCGGCGAAGAGCCGCCGCTGGTGACACCTGATCAACTGTGCTTGTAGTGCTTGATGGAGTCGTCCTTGGCGGCCTCGTCAGCGTACTTCTGGATCTTGGCGATGGTCTCTGCCGGGTTGGCACGCCCAGCCATCATCTCGCCGAGGCTCGCGACACCGACCTTCTCCTTCTGGAGCTGGACATACCAGTCCTGCATGCGCGGGTTGACGACGTTCTCGCCGGCCAGCTTCAGCGCGGCCTCGGCGGACTCCAGGCCCGGGGTCAGGGTGAGGCCCTCGGTACCGCCGTTGTACGCGGTCAGCGACTTGACCTGCTTGGTGAAGTTCTTCGACTGGCCCTCGCTGAGCATGATGCGCAGCTGCTCCATGCCGCCGTCGGGGTTCTTCGCCTTGGCCGGGACGATGAAGGGCTCACCGCCGGAGGCCCAGATGGTGCCGAACGGCATCTTGTCCGAGTCGTCCAGGCCGGACGGCGCGGAGACGGCCATCTTGAAGTCCTTCGGCGTGGTCTGCGCCGACTCGTTCTCCACCCAGGAGCCGTTGGGGATGAACAGCGCCTTCCCCTCGGTCCAGGCGGTCTGGGACTGGATGTGGTCCAGGCCCGGGGTGCCCTTGAGGATGTAGCCCTTCTTGTAGAGCTCGTAGTACGCCTCGAAGCAGGCCTTGACCGAGGGGTGCTTCCAGGCGTTGGGCTCCAGGTTGTCGATCGCGTCGAGGACCTCGCGGCCGCCGACCTTGCCGATCATCGCGGAGAGACTGAAGGGCAGGTAGTACGGGTGCTTGCCGGCGTACGTCCAGCCGGCGATGCCCTTCTTCTTCGCCTTGGCGCAGACGGCGAGCATCTCGTCCCAGGTCTTCGGGTACTCCGCGTCGAGCTTCTCGAGGTTGGTCCGCGAGTACCACACGCCGTAGATCGTGTAGGCGTAGTAGAGGATCCAGACCTTCTCGCCGTCGAACTGGCCCATTTCGACGATGCCCGGGCGCAGGGTGTCGCGCACCTTCTTGTTCGGGTCGTCGTAGGAGGCGGCGTCCAGCAGCGGGGTCAGGTCGGTCAGCTGGTTCTTGCCGACCAGGACGCCCATGTCCATCTGCTCGGCGCCGGCGTTGTCGATCAGGTCCGGCGGGGTACCGCCGTTGAAGCGCGGCTGCAGCACCGACTGGATCTTCTGCGTGGCCGAGTGCTTGAGCTCCGCCTTCGGGTAATCCGTCTTGTAAACCGCCTCGGCGTCCTTCGCGTACTTCTCGCCGAAGCCGCCGTCGAAGATGACGACCTCGAGCGGCGCGCTCCCGTTGACGCCGAGCGGGTTCTTCGCGCTCTTCTTGCCCTTCTCGACCTTGCTGTCGCCGCCGCTGTCGCTGCTGGCACAGGCCGACAGGAAGCTCATCGTCGGAACGGTCACCAGGCCGAGCGCTGCGGACCGCTTGATCAGATCGCGGCGGCCGACACCGTTGTTGCCGTGGGTGGAGGTGGATCCCATGCTCAAGTCCTCGCCTTCTCCAGGACTCAGGCGGTGCACCGGAACCTCCCCGGCACCGCGGTTCATATGAAGCTGGGTTCAAGCAGATGGGGAGAGAGGCCGGGCATCACGGCAGTTGACGCGCTGCGCGCCGCCCCACCGCCCCGCCATCCGTCCC
>NZ_LIQY01000232.1 GCF_001418495.1 Streptomyces pathocidini
ATCGCGGGCCCGCCCCGCCTCGATGCCGTCGACGGGGCTGATGGCGGGGAGGGGGTGGCCGTCGGACTGCCAGGCGCCGTTCCAGAGGTTGCGCACGCGGTCCTCCCGGAACGCCTCCGGGGCGGCGGCGAGGGCTCGCTGCCAGGCGTCCTGCCAGGCGGTTCCGGGTTTGAGGGTGAGGGGCATCGAACTTCTCCGCTCTCGTTGCACGGACGGGCGGGACAAGCACGTACCTACCGGACAGTAGCGGCTGCGCGGCCCGCAGGCCCGTCCAAGGCGCCCGGGTGGGCCCGGAATTCGCCGATCCGCGCACGCCCCCCTGGACAACTCTCCGGACCTGCGAGATAGCCGGACCCGTACGGTATGCGTCGACTGTATGCAATACCCGGGGCGAGCGGTCCACCACTCCGGAAGGGGGTACGCGCCATGCCCGACAACCGTTGCCACGCCCGACGCCCGTCAGGACAGCGGTCAGGCCGGTCGGCTCCGGCCTGGACCATCTTCATGACTCGGGTCCGGCCTCCGCCCAGCGGGCCCAAGCCTCCGCCCAACGGGCCCGGACCTCCGCGCCCAGTGGGCCGACCCCTGCTCAGCGGGCCAGGACCGCGTCGAGTTCGGCGGTCGAGGTACGTGCCGGAGCCGCCGTGCTCGCTCAGCGCACGCAGGGCGATGTGCCGGGCGGCGGCGACGCGGGCGAAGGGTACGACGAACTCGGTGCGGTCCGCGGGGAATTCGCCTCGGGCGACCTGGTGCCAGGACCAGCCGTCCGCGGAAACCAGCACCTCGTACCGCTTGACCATGCCGTTGATACCGCCGTCCTGGCGCGGCATGTAGCGGACCCCGGAGATCCGCCGCTCCTTGCCGAGGTCGACGGAGAGCTGTTGCGGCAGCGCGGCGTCATAGGCGCTGTGCCAGTGGGCGTACGGGTCGTTGTCCACGGCCCTGGCCGCCTGTCCCGGCTCCCCGGCGGTCTCCTCGCTCGTCGCGGTCGCGCGCCAGCCGTCCTGGCCGGCCATTCCCGGGTTGGCGCCGATCTGCGACTCCAGGTCGGCCGGGTCGGCGGCCGGGATCGGACCCACGTCGCCCACCTGGTCGTAGCGGTCGAGGAAGGGCTGCACCGCGGATCCGGCCGGGGTGGCCCAGGTACGGTCGGCGACGACCGCCAACGGCCGGCGCGCGAAGTGGTCCACCCAGCCGACGGCGAAGGTCTGGGTGCGGTCCGACCAGCGGGAGACCCGGTAGCCGAGGATGCCGGGGGCCGCGGTGAACAGATAGTCCCGGTAGGTCTTGCGGATGTCAAAGAAGCCGTAGCTGCCGGTCTTCGCGCCGAAGCCCGGGCTGACGTACAGCGGCCCGTCCTGGGAGCCGACCACGGAGTACCCTTCGGCCGCGCGGGCCTCGGGGGCGCGCAACCACTCGTTAACCACGATGCGCCGGTCCGGGGCGATGCTGGTCCGCTGGTCGTACTCCCACCCTGCCAGACCTGGGTGGTCCTGCCCTTGGCCCGGACCACCTCGTCGAGCTCGTCGATGAACTCGACGAGGACGTCCCCGGGGTACGGGTATCCCTTCTCCTTCTGGTAGGCGACGAGTTCGGGGCACGCCTCCTGGGCCGCGGTCAGCGGCACCTCGTCCGTCCCGATGTGCAGGTACGGGGAGTCGAAGACGTCGGCGACCTCGGCCACCAGGGCGCGGGCGAACCGACGGGGCTCGGGTTTGGTGTAGTCGAGCGTCCAGTGCCCGCTGTCCGCGCCCTCCCACGGGACGTCCTGCGGCACCGACATGCTCGCGCAGGAGAAAGCCAGGTCCGGGCGGGCCTTGCCGATGGCCGCGGCGTGGCCGGGCAGGTCGATCTCCGGCACGATCGTGACGCCGTACCGGGCCGGTCACGACGGGCGGCCGCACGCCCTCCTGGTCGGTGAGCTCCTCGGCCAGCAGCGCGGCCGTGCCGGCCAGCGCACCGTGGTCATCAGGGCTGAGCACGATCCGGCTCGACCGCGTCAGCTGCCATGTGCCCCGGCCGCCCTCCCACGAGCGGATCGACGGCACGGTGACCGGCGCGGGGTTGGCCGCCTCGGCCGCGGGGGCGCTCAGCGCGGTGGCGAGCAGGGCGGCGGTCGCGGTGAACGCCCACGGAGAGCGGGACCTGCGAGCACGCTGACCGTTCGACATGTCCGACTCCCTTGTCCCGCTTGGACGGCAGCCAGCCAACGAGGAGGGAGCGTAGAAGCACCCAACTCCCCTGTTCAACTCTTCAGTTAGCCGATTTCTTGCAGTACGGTCGCCGCCTTGCGCCCCCGCACCCGGGCTTCCCACGGCGCGGCGGCGGCTCGCCGCCACCCGCTGCCGTCGCGGTCTTCCATGCCGTGCTCACCCAGGGCCCGGTCAGCCGCTGCCACTCGGCGTCGTCACCGACTTGCGCGCCCAGGCGCGCGCAGACGCGCCGCCCGCTGCCGAACCTGATCGGGTCGGGGATGTGAGGCGCCAGGAGTACGCAGCCGCAACCCCGCCCCGATGAAACGAAGTTCGCCCATGCCACGACTCGGTTCGCACACCACCAGACACACCGCCGGACGCGCCTCAGGACGCGCTATCAGGCTGCTAGCCACGCTGGGTGCCACCACCGCGTACGGCCCTGGCCCTCGCACCGAGCACCGTCGCGCTGGACAACGGCCTGGCGCGCACGCCGCCCATGGGCTGGAACAGCTGGAACCAGGTGCGCTGCTGCGGCTGAGCCGGTAGCCACCTCGCGGTCCAACTCGTGGGCGCACGGCCGTCGCCGCCTGCCCAGGGTCGGTCACCCCACACGTCAGACAGCTTCCCGCACGTCAAAGGGCGAAAGGAAGTCTCCATACGTAAGCGGCTACTCTCGTTGCCGGTCCTCGCCGCGGCGATGACGTTGATCACGGCGAACCCGGCCGGCGCCTCGGCCCTCTGGGACGGCAACGCGGACAAGGGACTTGGCGTCTTCGCCGCGGTCCTGTGCGAAAACGGGGCATCCTCGAGGATCAAGAACTGGGGCGACAGCCACGGGAACTTCTTCGAATTCCACAAGATCGCCGGTTCGGACCGGTGCGAGGGTCACAGCATGGCGGGGGCCGAGGGACAGCTCGGCAACAACAAGACGCTGTGGTTCGGCTGGTCGTCCATGACCAAGACCGGCGACGCGTCCACGGTCTTCCAGTGAATCCAACGGCACCAACGACCAGCACCAGCAGAACTACCCGGTCATCATGCAGATCAACGGCAGCGTGCTGCGGGCGTACTACGTCGCTCCGGGCGAGCAGTGGAACCTGATCGGCACGGGAACTGGTCGCCGGGGGTCTGGCACAAGCTCGAGCTGGGCATCACCACGAACTCGGGGACGGGCGGATCGATCCAGAACTATCTGGACGGCTCGCAGCTGGCCTCGCGCACGGGGTGCGGACCTGGGACAACCTGGGCAACAAGCCGCGGTGGGGCACGTACGGTGCCAACATCCGCGACGTCTCGTCGCAGAACTGGCTGGACGACCCGAAGCTGGGCACCTCCCGCGGCGACGTGGCCTGACCGAATCCCCGCCCCGGAGCCGATCAGCCGCGAGGGGGTGTGAGGTTGCTTTAACCTCGCCCTCCCCCAGCTACCGCTGGGAGCTGCCCCCATCCCGTAAACCAGAGGGCTCCACCCCTGGACCCCGGCCAGGGGTGGGCCCGTCCCCGCCCGGATCCGGAGCGGCCGCCGTGTTGCGGCGTTTGTTTACAGTAGTCCCGGGGCGCGGCGGCTGCGGCTCAGTCCTGACAGGCGTGGCAGATCGAGGCCACCAGTCCGCCCACGAGGCGAGCCCGTTCGGCCATCGCATTGACCACCAGGTATTCATGTTCGGCGTGCGCACCGCCGCCAACGGCGCCTAGCCCGTCAAGGGTCGGCACACCCAGCGCGGCGGTGAAGTTGCCGTCGCTGCCGCCGCCGACCGCCTTGCCTTCAATACCTGGCTGCAACTGCTGCGCCATAGCAAACAGTTCTGCGGCCGCGGTCTCGGGCATCGGGGGACGCCCCACGGTGCCCTGAACCTTGATCCGGGCCCCGGGAAGGTACGGGGTCAACGCGGTGAACGCCGCCTCGACCCGGTCCTTCTCCACAGACGACTCGACGCGCACATCGACCAGAACCGTTGCCTCAGCCGGCACTACATTGTCCGAGTTGCCCACGACGGCGACCGTCGGCGTCACCGTCGTGCCCATCTCCGGCTGGCTGAGCGCCGCGATGGCCAGCACCTGGTGGGCCGCCTCGACTAGGGCGTTCACCCCGGCGGCTGGCTCAAGACCGGCATGCGCCGCGCGCCCCTCGATGCTCACTCGAAAGGTGCCACAACCCTTGCGGCTGATCTTCAACCCGCCGCCTTCCGCAGCGCCCTCAAATACCAGCACGGCTCCGCACTCCTGCGCCAACTCCTCGATGAGCGCCCGCGAAGTGCCCGAACCCACCTCCTCGTCCGCCGTAACGAGGATCTCCACGCCTGACAGATCGTCCAGTGCGGCGAGCCCGTGCACCGCCTGCACCAGTCCGCCCAGCATGTCGAAGACGCCGGGCCCCGTCGCGTGCCCATCGGCCACCCGGAAAGGGCGCATGGCAAGGGTGCCCTTGGGGAATACCGTGTCGTGGTGACCGAGGACGAGGACCTGTGGGGTGCCCCCACCGGACCAGCGGACGTGAGTCCCGGCTTCCCCCGGCAGCAGGACTGCGCTGCCGCCCAATCGTCTCTCCAGAACCTCAGCAACGGCCTTGGCTGACTCCTCAAGGGCAGCCAGGTCGCGGGAGGGCGACTCGACCTCGACTAGCTGCCGCAGGTCGGCGAGCATCTCCTCGGTGTTGATCTTATTGCTATGGTGCATATCCATACCTTCAGGCTCGGCAACGTGAGTGTCGGAGCAACGGGATTCACCGGCAGGCGCGCGCGACTACCTGCAGCGAGCTCTCCAACGCCTCGAGAAAGCGTGCGTCGGTCTCCGGAGTCTGCGGTAGTGACAGGGTGACGAAGCCGCTCTTGCCGGTATAGATGCCACGGTCGAGCAGTTCGTGGAAAAGCAGCTCAATCGGCCGCCGATCCGCATCCGCCAAATCACTGGTCCGTGCAACCGGTATGTCGGTCGGGTGGATCCCAATCAACGAGCCCCAACCGGTGGCCTGGAAACCGTACTCGCGCAGTTGCGCATCGGCCTGGCCACGCAGCTGCTCACCGCGTTGGAAGAGCGCATCGAGGCTCTCCCGGGTGAGCACGGACTTCAGCATGGCTGCGCTGGCCGACACAGAGAAACGGTTGTTGTTGAAGGTACCCGAGTGGTCGTACGAAGGCTGCTGGCCCCGGGCGATCTGCAGCAAGATCCGCTCAGCGCCACCGACGACGCCGAAGCCAAAGCCGCCACCGAGGTACTTGCCCATGGTAGTGAGGTCCGGGTGGACGCCGAGGAGCCCCTGGGCCCCGCCATATGACATCCGCGAGGTCTGCACCTCGTCGAAGACCAGCACGGCACCCTGCTCGTCGCAGATCTTGCGCAGGCCTGCGAGGAAGCCGGGGACGGACTGGATACGACCGCCGGAACCGAGCATGGGCTCCACCAGGACGCAGCCGATCTGCTCGGGCCACTGGTCGAAGGCGGCGCGGACCGAATCGAGGTCGTTGTAGTCGCAAAGCACTGCGTCGACGGGGACGTTGAGGGATGGGCGGCCTCGACTGAAGCTGAGGAAACCACCGTGGTATCCGCCGTCAAATACGAGCACCTTCTCCCGGCCCGACCATTTCAGCGCCAGCGAGATCGCCACGAGATTGGCCTCAGTGCCGGAACTAGTGAAGCGCACTAGGTCTAGTGAGTCGAAGCGCTCGCAGAGCATCCTGGCGACCTCGGCCTCCTCCGCGGCCACTGTGCCAAAGGACCAGCCGTCGTCAAGCACTGCGGCGACCGCCTGCCGCACTGCCTGTGGGTTGTGCCCGGCGAGTCCGACACTGTAATCGCCCAGGTAGTCAAGGTATTCATGACCGTCGACGTCGGTCAGCAGGCAACCGGCGGCCGAGGCAACTGTGAACGGAAAGGGATCGAAGTCCAGCACCGAGCGTGTCGTGCCAGATGGCAGGACAGAACGGGCGTCCATGTGCAGACGCTTACTGACAGGACGCTTGGCGGCGTACCGCTGGTAGGTGCTCTCAAGCACGTGGGAAATCATGGCACTCTCCATGGTCGGACGTGCGAGCCGGTGGTTCAGGGGCAGAGGCAGGGACAGAGGTGGCGGGCAGCGATCTGGTGGCCCAGATCCCCCAGGCGAGGACGCCACCAGCGAGTACTGGAGCTAGCCAGAGGCACGGGCTGTCGATCTCAGCGGTGGCGCCCAGCACCAGCGACGAGGTGGCCGCTCCGGTGATGATTACGGCGCGGATGATCGCGTTGACCCGGCCCAACAGATCCTTGGCGATAGTGGTGTAGCGGTACTCATTAGTGGTGACGTTCATTCCGCCTTCGCCCATGGACAGCAGAGTGAATCCGGCAATAACGGCCGGCGCGGAACCGAAAAGCATCAACGCCCCGCCAAGACCGCATACGCAGAACCAGATGCCAATCCGGGCCTCCAACCCTTTGCCACGCGCTACCCGCGGGGTGATCCAGGCGCCTGCAGCAGCACCGAGCGCCCCGACGCCGAGGGCGGCGCCCGCGACTTGGGGACCCCAGCCCCAGTGGGTCTGGGCGAGGACGATAAGCACAGTCGGAACGGCCCCCGCCCCGAGGTTGAACACGGCGAGCGCGGCGGTGAGCCTGCGTACCCTGCGCAGCCGCCAGAACGAGCTGAAGCCGTTGCGCAGCATATGCCGGAACTGGCTCGGCCCCTGGTTGGGAGCAGGCCGCAGGGGCAGCGTCAGCGCTGCGCCCGCAGTTGCTAGGAAGGTTGCGGCGTCGATCCACAGCGCCGCCCTGGCGCCAAGCGTACCGATCACTACACCGACTACGGCGGGGCCGACGAATCGGACAATGGAGACAGTGGTGGTGTACCAGCTGTAAGCCTTGGTCAGGCTGTCGGCCGGGGCCAGCTCGGGGATCAGGCCGAAGTCGCTGGTCAGTTCCGAAGTGAGGCTGCCGCAGCCGATGAGGAAGAGCAGGATCAGCACCGGCACCGAGCTGTCTCGGTACACCAGCAGCGGCAACAGCGCCACCAGTAAGCACTGCGCAACCTCCGCCCAGATGAACACTCTGCGCCGGTCAAACCTGTCGACAAGCACGCCGAAGGCGGGAGACAGTGCATATGGCGCCAGCTGCACACCGAAGCTCGCCGCGGCGACCAGTGCGGACCCTGTGACCTGCAGCAGAATCCACGGCATCGCGACGTTGAGGAAGGTGTTGCCCAACTTGGAGACTGCCGAGGCGCTGGTGAACACCCAGAAGTGCCGCATAGTGCCAGGCCTGCGGGATACGGCGGTCGCACCGCTCACTGGTCCGCTCCCAGGGCGCCTTCGGCGTACTCGACCACGAAGCGCTCTTCGAGCGTCGCGAACAGGGGGGGCAGTTCCCCTACCGAACCGACCCGGACCAGCGCCATCCCCGCCTTGCTGGTGGAGTACAGCAGACCCGAGATACGGTCGCCCGGCTTCACGGTAATGTCCAACTGCTCTACCTGGGGGAGGTCCGCGAACACGTCGGGTCCCGGTACGCGGGCGACAGTGCCCGGGCGGACTGGGAACATCAGGTAAGCGAATACTCCGTTCGCCGGCTCTGGGGTCCAATCAAGCGGATAGCCCAGCTCGGTGGCGAGGAAATGCTCCCACAGGTCGAACCCGTACGCGCGCTCAAGCGTCATCGGGATGCCAGCGCCGCCGGGACGGCAGGCGATCTCACCGACGACAAGCCCGTCCGGAGTGCGGAACACTTCCAGGTGCGTGACCGAATCGGTGAGCCCCATCGCCCGCACAACATCGCGGTGCACGGCGGCGAGTTCCTTTGCCTCGTCGATGTGCTCCGGCAGTACATACGAGCCCCATGCGGAGCCCTTGGCTCGCAGCAGCGAGTTGGTGTACTTCGAAACGGCCGCGAACCGGACCTCTCCGCCAAGCACTAGTCCGTCGCAGTGGTACTCCTCTTTGACCTCGACGAAGTCTTCTATAAGGAAGGGCGCGGTGTCGTGCCGCAGCAGAGGGCCGTTGGGGCGACTCAGCTCGGTGACGTCCGTCTCGTCGCGTACGACGTGCACATTGGCCGCACCGTCTCCCCAGACCGGCTTGATCACCGCGGGGAGACCGTGCCGGCGCAGGAAGTCCGCCACGCTCCCGTCCTGCGGGGCTAGCGTGCGGCGCGCCACGGGGAGTCCCGCCCGGTTGAGCCTTGCTTTCATCGCGTTCTTGTTGCAGAAGGCGTGGGCGACGTCGAACGGAATGCCGGGCAAGCCGAGGTAGCTGCGCAGATATCCAGCCGTGGGGATCGAACTCTCCGCAGGGCCGACGATCGCGTCGAACGTGAAGCGGTCCAGCAGCTTCAGCGTGGCCCGTCGCACAGAGTCCAGGTTCTGCACGTCGTCAACGAGGGTGACCGATGCCATGGCGGCGGTGTCGGCGTAGGACGGCAGGCAGTTCTCTTCGGTGATGAGGGACAGCCGCAGCCCGGGGTCCTTCAGAATGCGGGTCACCAGTTCCTGCCGGCGCCGATTGACCATCAGCACATGACGTATTCGCTGTGGCATATCAGACCTCGGTCCTCTTACGGTGCGGGTGGTTCAGCAGTTCCTTGAGCTCGGCGGTACTGCCGTCGATCTTGTCGAGATAGGGCAGGTACGCCGTATAGCGGGGCCAGTCGGCGCCGATTTCCTTGAGCCGGTCGAGGACATCGTCGAAGTAGGCACTGGTGTACGGCATGTCGATGCCGCAGGCGCTGGCTAGCCATCGGATCGTGTGGAAGGCTGGCATGTCCTCCAGCAGCACCCGCGAGGTTCTCAGCTCCTCGATGCTGCCGCTTGACAACGACCGGTAGATCGGCCGACAGGACTGCATCATGGTGTGGAAGGTCGGCTGAGGAGGGAGCCCGTATTGCCGCTGGATGATGTCTGGAAAGGTCTGCGCCTGCGCTCCCATGGCTTCGGCCAGCATGACCCGTTCCTGGTCCAGCAGGTCGAGCCGGGTGGCCAGTTCGGGGGAGATGCCCTCGACGTAATGGGTGTAGCGAATGCCCTCGCGGGTTTTGGCGAGGTTGGCGGGGTCGAGCGCCACTCCTACATGGATGATGTAGCCGAGCGGGTTGAACTGCAGATCGATGCCGT
This sequence comes from Streptomyces pathocidini, assembly GCF_001418495.1. Lineage (GTDB taxonomy): Bacteria > Actinomycetota > Actinomycetes > Streptomycetales > Streptomycetaceae > Streptomyces > Streptomyces pathocidini. The sequence goes on from NZ_LIQY01000232.1 coordinate 9,267, forward strand.
CGGTGACGGCCATGTCAGGCCAGGAGGGCCGGCTGATCTGCGTTCCTAGTGGGAACATGCCGCGCAAGGTGGCAAGCGCTGCGTCAGGCTCGGGTGAGTAGACCGAGACGTTCACTGAAATCTTGCGCTTGAACTGGATCCGTTCGCCGAGCACCCGAGTTCCGTAGAAGGAGTCCTCCACCAAGACGACGGAAGTGTCCTGCACCTGAGGGTTGTCCCTGATCCACTTGGCGAGCACAGGTTGCCCGCCCTGCCCTCCGCGTACGAAAACGATCAGTTTGCCGGCTAGGTCGACAGTGCGTTCCAGATGGTCCAGCAGGTCGAGCCGGAGATCGGGGATGTCGGGCACGGTGACGAAGATGGTTCCGGCTCGTTGCAACGCCTCGTGCCCTTGCTCGCTCCACAGGGAACCGAACTGCGCCGGGTCGAGCACTACTCCTTCTACGGCGCCGGTGACCAAGTTCTCCATAGTCAGCCGCGTCCGGTCACGGGCGCGCTGATCGAGCACGCCCGTGTGGTCGAAGGCGAGGAGCACCGCGGTGCACCCGTGGAACGGCTTGGTGAGCTGCAGATCGGCGAGCAGCGTGAGGCCCACGTGCCCTGCGCCGATGATAACGATGTCGGTCATAAAGCGGCCGCCCCGTCAGCTACTGAGCTGGACCAGGCTGCTCCCGTGGCACGCGGCGACCCCGTCCGGTAGGACGTAGGAACGCAACAGCAACCGCTCGCAGGTGCCCGGCTCAATGGTGTCGCGGCCGTGCATGCAGTGGTCGTTGGGGACCAGCAGCGACTCGCCCTTCTGGATTGCGATGCCGAGTCGTCTGCCCACCTCAAGCGCCGCCTGGCCCAACTCCTCCTGGGCGCGGACGGCACGCTCGGTGTCCTCAGCCCCTAGGTTCGCAGCCGGGGTGAAGGTGCCGAAGTTGAGCCGTAGCACCGGCGGCTGTCCCTCGGCCTCCACCAACAGCTCCATTCGCCGCACCCGTTCGTATCCCCAGGTCAGAGCTGAGCCGGAGCGCGCCTCGAACCATGGCCGCCGCAGCACCTCCTTGGTTTTCTCGGAGAGTAGGTCGAGAATGTCGAGCGCTGGCGCCAGCAGCGTCTTCGGCACTTCACCGGTGGCTATGTGTGGCACCAACACCAGCGTGCGCGGACGGCAGTTGTCATTCGCCCAGGCAAGGTCGTTGTGCATGCTCAACAGTTCCAGGCCGGAGCTCTTCTCCTCGGAGAGCGTGGTGGGGCGGATATCGGTGATGTACGAGTGGTTGTACTCGGCATAGGCCACTGCGGTGCCGATCGCCTCGCCGAGCAGCAGGCAGAGGATCTTGCTGCGCTCCACGTCGTCGAACTGCGGCAGGTTCCGTAGGTGCACTGCTTTGCCCCCCGCGGCAGCGAAGGCCGCGCTGGCGAAGCCGAGTTCCGAGCGGACGGTCAGGTGGCCGCGGATGTAGCTGACGTAGCGGAACTCAGTCTGACCAGGGCAGTTGTGAAGGACCTGCTCGACGAGTTCGGCGAGGCGCTGTTGCTGCTCGCTGGTGAGGTCGAGAGCGGGGAGGGTGCGCATGGTTGTGGCCTTTCGTCCCGGGGTGCGGCACACGGCGTGCGTGTTGCGCGGCGGAGCGCAGGGCATGCGGTGTTCAGCGGTGAGGGTGGCTGCGCAGGTGCGTCAACGGTGGCGGGTGCGCGGCGGGTTACTTCGGGTGATGCGTCGCAGACCGTCAGGCGAAGGCCACGAAGACCTGGCGTTCGCCGCTGTAGGGCTTACGACCGTGCATGGCAGCCCGGTTGTCGACCAGCAGCAGGTCGCCGGCTTCCCACTGCACGGGCACCTCGCAGGCGGCGAGAGCCTCGGCGACCTGCCGCATGTGCTCCTCAGGGATCTCGGTGCCGTCGCCGAAGGTAGCGCCGTATCCGATCCAGCTCTCCCAGCGGTCCATGTCGGTGACGTCGGGCACCGTGGCGGGGTCCTTGCGCCAGATGTGGGCCTGATTGAACCAGGCGGGCCGCTGGTCGGCACCCACTTCGATCGTGCCCGGGGTGCGGTTGGTGGTCAGCAGACCGATCGGGGTCCACTTGGCCGAGGTGTACTGCTCTTGGCAGTGCTCGATGACCTGGTCACGGTCCTCGGTCTCGAAGGTTTCGGGCCATGACTTGATACCGCTCGGATCGCCGGCTGCGTGCGGGAGGTGCTGGATATAGGTGATGCCGCGCTCGGTGAAGTCGTCGCAAACTGCAGGCGGCAGTATTGAGTAGACGCGGCTGCCGTCGAAGACGGTAGTAGCGCCGCCCTCGGCTGCCACAATGCTGCAGCCGAAGAGCAGAGTGCCGGGATGCCAGGGGGCGTAGGAGAGCTCGTTGTGGGCTCGCACTGCACGCGTCCTGTCGGGCCCTGAAGCGTTGTATACAAGGCCCCGCTCGGCCTTGCGGGGAGCGTCGCCGCCTTTGTAGGCGGCCAAGTCGCCGAGGAGGGCCTCGGCGACCTCCTCGAATTCGTCGATAGTCAGCACATTGAAGCCACGGAAGTGCACTGCACCGGTTTCTTCGAGGAGGGTTTTCACCGCATTACATTGCACCTCGTCCAGGTCGGTCAGGGTTTTGACGGGATTTTCGACGGTCCCCACGTAGCACACAGTCGAAGGGAAACCAGATTCAACTGAAATGGGTTCTATTCCGGCACTTGCCATGCATTGAAGCTATCACGGACAAATCCAGACATCGACCAGCAGGCAGTTGGTTAGCATTCAACCAATTCGGCTCCTCGACTCACCCGTCAGCGCCGGAGCGATTCGGGGCACATCTTACCCATCCTGAATATTTCAGATGATCATGCCGGCAAGTATGACATATCTTTGGGAGGCCTTTACCGATCCGTTCTGTGACTGTGACGCAGGTCAGCGCGGTCCGAAGGCCGCCATGACCAGCTTCCGGTCGCCCGACTCAGCAACCTCGGCGCGCCGCCGATTCCACGCGGCGAAGGGGGCCTGAGCCAACGGCGACTCGGCGGTCGCCGACCAGCAGGCGCCAATAAGTGGGCGAACCTTGGCCCCGCGGAACATCTTGGCGTCGTATGAGGCGCGCCCCAGGTGGACCCGCCGGTAGCCGTGATCGATGGCAAAGCGGATCGGCTCATAGATCGTCAGGTTGAAGTACTCCGCTGCCCCCGTCAACCGCTCGTAGTCAAGCCCAAGCTGGCGCATGTACACAGTGTCCCCCCACAGGAAGGCCAGGGAGATCCCCAGGATCTCCTCGTCCCTACGCAGCACGAAGAGCCGACTATGACTGTCGGCCTCGGCCGCCAGGATCTTCAGATAGTGCGCCCGTTCCGCCATGGTCGTACGGTCGCCGTATTTATCCTGGAGCTTGGTAAAGAGCCGGTTACACTCTTCCAAAAGCTCACCAAGCCGGGCTGGTGAGACCGTGTATCCAGCCCCCTGGAATTCCTCCGTCTCACGACGGGCTGAGGCAGACCGCTTCCTGCCGAGGGAGTGCAGATACTGAATATATCCATCCCAGGAGTCCCATTCGACGTCGATTTCACACTCGACGTCGCAGATGAACGGCTGCGGGGTTCCGGGCACCGCAGCCAGCTGACGGGCGCCCTCGCGATTCAGATAGAGAACGGATGCGGCTGGCACCCCCCATCGCATGCGCTGTTCTTCCGCGGCCCGCAGCAGGTCCGCGACGACAGAGGACTCCGCTCCCGGTCCGGCGTCAGCCACAATGAGGAATTCATTGCAGTAGGCAGCACTCTGCCCAAGGACCAGACTTGGCGACCAGTCCGCTTCGGCAAACTCTCCGGCACCGCGCAGATAGGTACCGAAGGCGTCGTACGGGGCCAATGTGTCGGGCCGCTGCCGGTAAAGGGGAAGCAGTCCATCAAGCCGACCCATGTCGTCCCTGTGTGTGACATACACCACGTCCGGTGTTCGCAGACTTTCGTATGCCCGCAGCCACGGACCGCTGACGTAGAAGGAGCGGCCCTGCGTTAGGGGCGCCAACTCGCTCTCATCGATCTCGGAGAGGCTGTACACAAGGTCGATCCTGGTCATCTCAGGAACCTCACATGCGCATAAGCGGCCTGTCAATTCCGGGTTCCGGTGCCCTGACCAGGGTAGGGACTGAGCTGTCTCGAATTGGCTGTGCAGTCCCAGCTCATGCTTGACGCTGTTGTTGCTGAAGTTGCTTGACGGCGCGGGAGATTTTGACGGTCCGCCTACATTCTCACTGAGGCTGCACTCGTGGTGTCGTTGGGTTGCTCAGGTGGAGTCTGATGGTCACGCCGGCCTCGGCGAGGAAGCCGTCTATGAGGTGGCGGTATTGGATGTGTTGCAGGCCGCGTCGGATGCGCTGGACAAGGTGTTCGGGGGTGCTGAAGGCGATGCTTGGGGAACCAGCCGCGTCGCAGGAGGGGCCAGATCCCTTCGACGGGGTTGAGGTCGGGTGCATAAACGGCAGGTAGTAGATGGTCAGCCAGTCCCGTGAGGCGGCGAACTCCCGCAGGCCAGCAGCCTTGTGGACGTTCAGGTTGTCCCAGACAAGCACGATCGGGGCGCCGAGCTGCTGGTAGGCGGTGATCAGCAGGTCCCGGTAGTCGCGCACGAGAAACTCTTGCGGCCCTCACAGCGGCCGTCGCCGGCCACTGCCTTGTCGTCCCGCCCGATCACCCGTCAGGCCGGGACCTGGCAGGACCAGCCGTTGCGCACCAGCAGCAGCTTGCGCACGCCCTAGATCGTGTAGGCCAAGTAGAAGCGCCGACCGATCACCCTCTTCACGTGGCCCAGGGTCCAGCGTTGGTCTTCCCAGCCGTGCGCGGCAGGTCCCTTGGCCAGCTCCGCCTTCAACTGGGCGAACTGCTTCTCGCTCAGCCGCGGCAATGACGCCGGCCCCTGTGACTGCAGAGCCCGCAGACCGCCCTCGTTCCACATCTGCCGCCATCGCTGCACCGAGCGGACGCTGAACCACAGATCCTTGGCGATCACCGAGCTCGCCTCGCCCCGGGCGAACCTCTCGGCCGCCTTGAGCCGTAACTCCTAGCGGAACTGCTGTCGTTCGGCAGTCAGTCCGGCTCCGCGTACGCCTACGACCTCGGCATCATGCTGACCATTTCCACGAGCGGATCGCAGCTCCACAAGCCGAAGATCCTGGAATCGCTCACCGAACGCCAGCCCCCCACCCCCGGAGCCCCAACGTGCCCGTAGACCGCATCCACTGGGCCGACCTCCCCCTCAGCACCCGCCGCGCCGCCGAAGCACAGACCGGGCCCATCCTGCGGACTGAGACAGCGACAGCCGGCGCGAACTCCGCCATCGCGGCCACCGTTTACACCACCGACACGGTCCTGTTCGTCAAAGGCGTGCCGATGATCGGTGGAGCGGCTACGCAAGCCCCGCCGGTGTCGAGCATCTCGCCGGCGACACGCTGCCCACACACAACATGCTCGTCACCGACCGCGCTCACCTGATCGACTGGGCATGGCCCACCCGCGGCGCCGCATGGATCGACCCTGCCGTGCTCATCCTGCGACTCACGGAAGCCGGCCATACCGCACCGAATGCGGACGCACGGACGAGCAAGCACGTCCCTTCGTGGTCAACCGCGCCCCATGCACCGTGATGGCGTTCTCGGAGGCGAACGCCCGAGCGTGGGACGAGATTGCGTGTACTGATCCCCAGCCCTGGAAGAAGAACATGGCGCGGCACGCCCACGACTGGCTCACCTATTGGCGGTGCCGCCCATAACGGCACCGCAGGCAGCGACCCCGGTTCCTTAAACAGGGGCCGGGATCACTGAATTTCCATGTATTGCGGTCACTTATTCCTTGACCCTCCCATTACAGGGGTGGGGG
>NZ_LIQY01000233.1 GCF_001418495.1 Streptomyces pathocidini
TAGGTCACCGCCGAACAATCATTGTCAGAGAGCCCTGTCGGGAACTTCGGTTCCCGACAGGGCTCTCTGGCGTTGTGCTGTCCGCCACTTGGAGTTCACGTTGTGCGGGCACGATCCGTGCCATGGCACTGGGACAGCCCGTGGACGGGCTTCAGCGTGATCTGACCAGCGCGGGCGTGTGCGCCGGCGACGAGGTGATCGTGCCCTCGTTCGGAAGCGTCGGAGTGGTCGAGGCCGTGCGACTGGCCGGTGGAGTGCCGGTGTTCGTCGACATAGACCCCGGTAGCTTCTGCGTCGACCCTGCCGCCGTCGAAGCCGCGGTGTCACCGCGTACGGCCGCGATCGTGCCGGTGCATCAGTTCGGGCACCGTGCGGATATGGCGCGGCTCGGTGAACTCGCGCGGCGCCAGGGCCTGTTCCTCATCGCGTACGGCGGCGAGGTGGCCCGGGAGGGGTCTGCCGCCGAGGTCGCGGTGCGGCGGGCCAACGCCGCTTTTCTGACCCGGCGGCTCAACGATGTGATCACCCCGATGGTGCGGCCGGGCGCCGAACACGCCTTTCTCCAGTACGTCGTTCGGGTTCCCGGCAACGGGCGGCCCGATCGGGACGCGTTCGCGCGGACGCTGTGCGCGCGGGGCGTGCGCTGCCAGGTCCCCGTACAGACCCCGGTGCACCGGATGCCGCCGTTCCGGCGGGATGTGTGGCTGCCCGAGACCGAGCGGGCCGCCGACGAGTGCCTGGCGCTGCCTGTCGAAGCGGGCCTGACGCGGCGGGAGTTGCAGCGGGTCGTCTCGGCGTGCAACGCGCTGGGCGGGCTGCTGCTGCCGGCCTGAGCGCGAGGTCCGACCGGCTCGCGGGGGCGCCTCCGGCGCAGCCGGGGGCGGTCGGGGGCACACGCGAGTTCGGGTATGATCTGGCGTGTTGCCGCGCCCCAATAGCTCAGTCGGCAGAGCGTCTCCATGGTAAGGAGAAGGTCTACGGTTCGATTCCGTATTGGGGCTCCAGCGAAATGAAGGCCCCCGCCTGAGGCGGGGGCCTTCGTCATGTCCGGGGGCGGTTCACAGCTCCGGCGTACGGGGCTCCGGGACGCGCATCGCGAGGATCGCCATGTCGTCGGAGGCAGGTTCGGCGGCGAAGCGCTCGACCGCGCGCAGGACGCGGGCCGCGACCGCGCCGGCCGTCAGGCCCGTGCACGTCGTCAGGACGTCGACCAGGCCGTCGTCGCCGAGCATGCGGCTGCCCTCGCGCCGCTCGGTCACGCCGTCCGTGACGCACAGCAGCACGTCTCCCGGGGCGAGCGTCACCGTCTGCTCGTACAGCTCCAGGTCGTCCATCACGCCGAGCAGCGGCTGGGGCTCGGCGGCCGGCTCCACACTGCCGTCCTGGCGCAGGCGCAGCGGCAGCGGGTGGCCCGCGCAGACGACCTTGAGGAGCGCGCTGCCGTCCTCCTGCGGCCACAACTCGCCGTAGAGCAGGGTCAGGAAGCGGCTGCGGGCGCCCTCGTCGAGGATGGCCGCGTTGAGGCGCTCCAGGACCGCGGGGCCGCCGAAGCCCTCGCGGGCGAGCAGGCGCAGCGCGTGCCGGGCGAGGCCGGTGACCGCGGCGGCCTCCGGGCCGGTGCCGCAGACGTCGCCGATGGCGAAGCCGTACGCGCGGTCGCGGATCGGGAAGAGGTCGTAGAAGTCGCCGCCGACCTCGTTGCCCTCGCCGGCCGCGCGGTAGATGACCTCGACCTCCACGCCGGGGACCTCGGGCAGCTCCGGGGGCAGGAGGCTGCGCTGGAGGGACTGGCTGATGGCCGTGCGCTCGGAGTACAGCCGCGCGTTGTCCAGGGCGAGAGCGGCCCGCCGGGAGAGGTCCTCGGCCAGCTCCAGGATCTCCTGGCGGAAGTGCTCCTCGGAGGGCTTGCCGAGGGTCAGCATGCCGATGACGCGGTTGCGGGCCACCAGGGGCAGTACGACCGTCTCGCCACCCACCGCGGAGGCCGTGGCCAGCGACGGGCCGGGGCCGGAGAGCTGGGACGGGTCGCCCATGTCGATGGCGCGCAGCGAGGAGCGCAGGGCCGCGGAGCGGGCCGCGTCGCCGGGGGCGCTCCAGACGCGGGCGCCGGGGGTCGGGACGGGGTCGGGCGGCGCGACCTTGTTGAGGAGGGTCTTGAGGCCGTCGATGCGGTCCTCGTCCTCGTGGAGGACGTAGGAGAGCTCCGGCTCGGAGGACTGGTCGGCGACCGTGAAGACGGCGCACCAGGTGGCGAGGGTGGGGACCGTCATCTGGGCCATGAGGGCCAGCGTCTGGTCCCGGTCGAGGGTGCCGGCGAGCAGGTCGGAGGCCTCGACGAGGAAGGAGAGCGAGCCGCGTCGCAGCCGCTCCAGCTCGGTAAGGCGGGCGCGCTCGACGGCGAGCGCGATGCGGTCGGCGGCGAACTGGAGCCGCAGAGCCTCCTCGTTGGTGTAGCGGCCGGGGGCCTCGGCGGCCACGCCCAGGGAGCCGGTGAGCCGGCCCTCGACCTTGAGGGGGACCGTGACCACCGAGCGCATGCCGGTCTCCGCGAGGAGCGGTACGGCGCCGGGTACGGCCGTCAGGTCCTCGTGGACGGCGGGCATGCGGGCCGAGCCGTAGCGGCCCGTACCGGCCTCCACGGGCACGCGCGCGAAGCGCTGGCGCGCCGAGGGGAGTCCGGTGGAGGCGCGGACCTCCAGCTCGGTCTCGTCGTCGGTGGCCAGCAGGAGGTACGCGGAGTCGCCGTCCAGCATGTCGCGGGCGCGCTCGACCGTGCGCTGGAGGAGGCCGTCGAGGTCGTCGGGGGCCGGGGAGCCGATGAACACCTCGAAGGGGTCCGCGGCGGGGCCCCGGTCGCCGGAGGCCGAGGAGCTGTCGGCGGAGGCGCGGGGCGTGGCCTGGAGGACGGCGCGCTCGTGGTCCCGTACCAGCAGCAGGACCGTCGAGGGCTCGCCCTCGGCGTCCCGTACGCGCAGGTGGGAGGCGTAGACGGGGATGACGCGGCCGTCGGTGCCGCGGATGCCGTACGAGCCCTCCCAGCGGGAGAGCTGGAGCGCTTCGGCGATGCCGGTGCCGGTGCCGGGGGTGTGGGGCCAGGCGGCGAGGTCGGTGAGGGGTTTGCCGACGACCTGGCCGGCCGGGTGGCCGAAGAGGTTCTGGGCGTCCTCGTTCCAGGAGCCGATGACGCCGCCGCGGTCGATCTGGACGACGGCGACGCGGACCCGGGAGTCGGCGACGGGCAGGGCGTCGGTCGGCAGGGCGGGGCCCGCGGAGCGGGTGCCCGCGGGGCGCTCGGCGAGGTCGAGCTGGAACCAGACCTGCTTGTGGGTCGAGGTGTACTCCACGCCCCAGCGGCTCGCGAGAGCGCCGCAGAGGAGGAGGCCGCGGCCGCCCTCACGGTCCGGATGCGGGGTATGACGGCCCGTGCTCTGGAGCGGAAGTTCACGTTCGGGGTACCGATCGGCGACCTCGACCCGTACGCCCCGGTCCGAGCGGAGGCACAGGACCTCGGCCGCCGTGCCGGCGTGGACCACGGCGTTGGTGACCAGCTCGCTGGTGAGGACGACGGCGTCGTCGATGATGTCGGCCAGGCCCCAGCCCTGGAGCGTGTCACGCACGAACGCGCGGGCGGAGGCGACCGAGCGCCCGACCGGCTCGAAGGTGGCCGCAGCCCGCGCGGTGATCACTGTTCTCCTCATGTGTTTCTGCGCGCCCGCCCCTGGGGCCCGCTGTCCGTCCACCACCACGTCGATCACGTCTCCGGTTCCGTCCACCGTAGGGGGAGAGGAGACGGCCGGGTCACCGGGCCCCACGGGTACGTGGTCGGTGTCAGTACCCGCTGCGCCCTGCCGGACCAGCCTCTCGCCCCGCTCCTGCATCCCCACTCCCTATGGATGGACAGCCGGATGCCAGGTTACTTACCTTCGCTGTCCGCGCGGATGCCGGTCGCAGGTGTTTCCGCCCCCGGAGTGCGGTAGGCGGGATGGAGCGGCTGACGGTATGCGATGCTGCCGAACTGTTATGGCCTGGTTGGGCCATGGTGAAACACTGGGAAGGCTTCGAGAGAAGGCCCGGGTAGAAACGGTCGACCCTGCGGGAGGGACACGGTGGAGTCTGGCGGAGCGGCGCGGGGCGTCAGCACGCGCGCGAAAGGCGGACGGTCCCGTAGCAACGGGACGACGGAAGTTGACTCGGTGGCACTGAACAGACTGCTGGCCGGTCTGACCGCGATGCGGGACGGCAACTTCCGCAAGCGGCTGACCGTGTCGGGCGACGACGTCATGTCCCAGATCGCGGCCGTCTTCAACGAAGTCGCCGACCGCAATCTGCATCTGACGGGCGAGTTGGCCCGGGTGCGCAGGGTGGTCGGCCGCGAGGGGAAGCTGACGGAGCGGCTGGACACGGGGGCCTGTGAGGGCTCCTGGGCGGCGGCGATCGACGCGTCCAACGCCCTGGTCGAGGACCTCGTACGGCCCGTGTCCGAGGTCGGACGGGTGCTGTCGGCGGTCTCCGAGGGAGACCTGTCCCAGCGCATGGAACTGCGCTCGATGGGCAGTGACAACGATGCGGCGCACCCGCTGCGCGGCGAGTTCCTGAAGGTGGGCCGCACGGTCAACGGGCTGGTCGACCAGTTGTCGGCGTTCACCGACGAGGTGACGCGGGTGGCCAGCGAGGTGGGCACCGAGGGCAAGCTCGGCGGCCAGGCCAAGGTGCGGGGGATGTCGGGCTCCTGGAAGGACCTGACCGACTCCGTCAACACCATGGCGTACCGGCTGACCGCGCAGGTGCGGGACATCGCGCTGGTCACCACGGCGGTGGCCAAGGGCGACCTGTCGCGCAAGGTCACGGTGCACGTGGCGGGCGAGATGCTGGAGCTGAAGAACACCGTCAACACGATGGTGGACCAGCTGTCCTCGTTCTCCTCCGAGGTGACCCGGGTGGCCCGCGAGGTGGGCACCGAGGGCGAACTGGGCGGACAGGCGCAGGTGCCGGGCGTGGCGGGGGTCTGGAAGGACCTCACGGACTCCGTCAACCTGATGGCGGGCAACCTGACTTCGCAGGTGCGGGGGATCGCCGAGGTGACCACGGCGGTCGCCAACGGCGACCTGTCGCAGAAGGTCACGGTGAGCGCGCGCGGCGAGGTCGCGCAGCTGGCGGACACCATCAACACGATGACCGAGACGCTGCGCACCTTCGCGGACGAGGTGACGCGGGTGGCCAGCGAGGTGGGTGCCGAGGGGCTGCTGGGCGGTCAGGCGCAGGTTCCGGGTGCGGCGGGTACGTGGAAGGACCTGACGGATTCGGTGAACACCGCCTTCCGCAACCTCACGGCGCAGGTGCGGGACATCGCGCAGGTGACGACGGCGGTGGCGAACGGCGATCTGTCGCAGAAGGTCACGGTGGATGTCTCCGGCGAGATGCTGGAGCTGAAGAACACCGTCAACACGATGGTCGACCAGCTGTCGTCCTTCGGCGCCGAAGTGACGCGTGTGGCGCGTGAGATCGGTGTGGAGGGTGAACTCGGCGGTCAGGCGCAGGTTCCGGGTGCGGCGGGTACGTGGAAGGACCTGACGGATTCGGTGAACACCGCCTTCCGCAACCTGACCGGCCAGGTGCGCAACATCGCGCAGGTGACGACGGCGGTGGCGAACGGCGATCTGTCGCAGAAGGTCACGGTGGATGTCTCCGGCGAGATGCTGGAGCTGAAGAACACCGCGAACACGATGGTCGACCAGCTGTCCTCCTTCGCCGACGAGGTCACGCGCATGGCGCGGGACGTGGGTACGGAGGGCCGGCTGGGCGGTCAGGCCCGGGTGGACGGCGTGTCCGGCACCTGGAAGGACCTGACGGACTCCGTCAACTTCATGGCGGGCAACCTGACTTCGCAGGTGCGGCAGATCGCCCAGGTGACGACCGCGGTGGCGCGGGGCGACCTGTCGCAGAAGATCGAGGTCGACGCGCGCGGCGAGATCCTGGAGCTCAAGAACACCATCAACACCATGGTGGACCAGCTCTCCGCGTTCGCGGAGCAGGTGACCCGGGTGGCCCGCGAGGTGGGTACGGACGGCCGGCTGGGCGGTCAGGCGCAGGTTCCGGGCGTCGCGGGCGTGTGGCGCGATCTGACCGACTCGGTGAACGGCATGGCGGGCAACCTGACCGCCCAGGTCCGCAACATCGCCCAGGTCGCGACGGCGGTGGCCCGCGGTGACCTGTCGCAGAAGATCGACGTGGACGCGCGCGGCGAGATCCTGGAGCTGAAGAACACCCTCAACACCATGGTGGACCAGCTCTCCTCGTTCGCCGACCAGGTGACGCGGGTGGCCCGCGAGGTGGGCACCGAGGGCATCCTGGGCGGCCAGGCCGAGGTGCAGGGCGTGTCCGGCACCTGGAAGGACCTCACCCAGTCCGTCAACTTCATGGCGAACAACCTGACTTCGCAGGTGCGCAACATCGCCGAGGTGACCACCGCGGTCGCGCGCGGCGACCTGTCCAAGAAGATCACCGTCGACGCCAAGGGCGAGATCCTCGAACTGGTCACCACCGTCAACACGATGGTGGACCAGCTGTCGTCCTTCGCCGACCAGGTGACCCAGGTGGCCCGCGAGGTGGGTACCGAGGGCCAACTGGGCGGCCAGGCAAGGGTTCCGGGCGTCACCGGCATCTGGAAGGACCTGAGCGACAACGTCAACCTGATGGCCAACAACCTGACCATCCAGGTGCGGAACATCTCCCTGGTGGCGACCGCGGTCGCCAACGGCGACCTGACCAAGAAGGTGACGGTCGAGGCGCGCGGCGAGGTCGCGCAGCTCGCCGACACCGTCAACACCATGGTCACGACGCTGTCGTCGTTCGCCGACGAGGTGACCCGAGTGGCGCGCGAGGTGGGCACCGGGGGCATCCTCGGCGGCCAGGCGCGCGTGCCGGGCGTGTCCGGTACGTGGAAGGACCTCACCGAGTCGGTGAACTCGATGGCGTCCAACCTGACCGGCCAGGTCCGCAACATCGCGATGGTCACCACCGCGATCGCCAAGGGCGACCTGACGAAGAAGATCGACATCGACGCGCGGGGCGAGATCCTCGACGTGAAGACGACCGTGAACACGATGGTCGACCAACTGTCGTCCTTCGCCGAGCAGGTCACGCGGGTGGCCCGCGAGGTGGGTACGGACGGCCAGCTGGGCGGCCAGGCGCGGGTGCGCGACGTGGACGGCACCTGGCGCGACCTGACCGAGTCCGTTAACGAGATGGCGGGCAACCTGACCCGCCAGGTGCGCGCCATCGCCGCGGTGGCCGCGGCGGTGACCCGCGGCGACCTCAACCTGAAGATCGACGTGGACGCGGCGGGCGAGATCCTGGAGCTCCAGGACAACATCAACACGATGATCGCCACGCTCCGCGAGACCACCCTGGCCAACAAGGAGCAGGACTGGCTCAAGGGCAACCTCGCCCGGATCTCGGGTCTGATGCAGGGCCGCCGCGACCTCAAGGACGTGGCCGGCCTCATCATGAGCGAGCTGACCCCGGTCGTCTCCGCCCAGCACGGCGCGTTCTTCCTGGCCACGCCGACCGGCGACAGCGCCGAGATCGGCGGAACGGCCGAGGACGGCTCGTACGAGCTGCAGATGATCGGCAGCTACGGCTACTCGATGGGCACCATGCCGACCTCCTTCCTGCCGGGCGAGACGCTCATCGGCACGGCCGCGGAGGAGCGGCGCACGATCCTCGTGGAGAACGTGCCGCCGGGCTACCTGAAGATCGCCTCCGGCCTGGGGGAGGCCCCGCCGGCGCATGTGATCGTGCTGCCGGTGCTGTTCGAGGGCAAGGTCCTGGGCGTGATCGAGCTGGCCTCCTTCCAGCCGTTCGCGCAGATCCAGAAGGACTTCCTCAACCAGATCGCCGAGATGATCGCCACGAGCGTCAACACCATCTCCGTCAACACCAAGACCGAGGTGCTGCTGAAGCAGTCGCAGGAGCTCACCGAGCAACTCCGCGAGCGCTCGGCCGAGTTGGAGAACCGGCAGAAGGCGCTCCAGGCGTCCAACGCCGAACTCGAGGAGAAGGCGGAGCTGCTGGCCCGGCAGAACCGCGACATCGAGGTCAAGAACACCGAGATCGAGGAGGCGCGGCAGGTCCTGGAGGAGCGTGCCGAGCAGCTCGCGGTCTCGATGCGCTACAAGTCCGAGTTCCTGGCCAACATGTCGCACGAGCTGCGCACCCC
>NZ_LIQY01000234.1 GCF_001418495.1 Streptomyces pathocidini
CGTTGGTGACCAGCTCGCTGGTGAGCAGTTCGGCGATGTCGGCCAGTTCGCGCTCTCCCCAGGCGCGCCGTCTGAGCCGCTCCCGCAGCGTCGCGCGGACGTCGGCCACCGCCGTCAGATCCGCCCTCCGCAGACGTTTGCTCAGCACTGATTCCGCACGCTGCGCCGCCATGTCGCCCCCGCCCCCCAAAAAAAGCCGTATCGGTCCGAGCCGCTCGGACCATCGCGTATCACGCCCACTGATGCATGCCCAGGGGCCAGTCCGGCGAAGCGCATCAAAAGTCCCCAAGGGGAGCACGAAAGATGCACCGGAAGCACAAACCGGGCGCGGTACGGGCACGGGCGGCGCGGGGGCCGCACGGCGCTCCGCACATCAAAAGCCCGGCACCGCCGGGAGAACGGTGCCGGGCTCTCAGGGGAGGACGGCTGCGCAATCCATTTGCTGCACAACAGTCGACAATCCGAACATTCCGTGCATGCTGCCGAGGCATACCCTCCGGACATCCCTTCCACCCGTACGGCCCACCCCGCGTTGCGGAGACGCCGTACGGGCCGCCGACAGGCGACGGCCGACGGGCGCTCAGGGGCGCGGCACGTTCCGCAGGTTCGAGCGCGCCATCTGCACCATCTTCCCGACCCCGCCCTCCAGCACGACCTTGCTCGCGGAGAGCGCGAAGCCGGTCACCATCTCGGCGCGGATCCTGGGCGGGATGGACAGCGCGTTGGGGTCGGTGACCACGTCCACCAGCGCGGGGCCCTTGTGCCGGAAGGCGGACCGCAGCGCGCCCCGCAGGTCCTTCGGCTTCTCCACCCGCACCCCGTACGCCCCCACCGCCTCGGCGAGTGCGGCGAAGTCCGGGTTCCGGTTGCCGGTGCCGTACGCGGGGAGGCCGGAGACCATCATCTCCAGCTCGACCATGCCGAGCGAGGAGTTGTCGAACAGCACGATCTTCACCGGCAGTTCGTACTGTACGAGCGTCAGCAGCTCGCCCATCAGCATCGCCAGGCCGCCGTCCCCGGACATGGCGACGACCTGCCGCTTCCGGTCGAGGAACTGGGCGCCGACCGCCTGCGGCAGGGCGTTGGCCATGGAACCGTGGGTGAAGGAACCGATCACGCGGCGGCGGCCGTTGGGGGTGAGGTAACGGGCGGCCCAGACGTTGTTCATGCCGGTGTCGACGGTGAACACCGCGTCCTCGGCCGCCTCGTCGTCCAGCACCGAGGCCACGTACTCGGGGTGGATCGGGGTGCGCTTCTCGACCTTGCGGGTGTAGGCGCTGACGACGCCTTCGAGGGCTTCGGCGTGCTTCTTCAGCATCTTGTCGAGGAAGCGGCGGTCGGTCCTGGCCCGCACCTTCGGCGTCAGGCAGCGCAGCGTCTCGCGCACGTCGCCCCACACCGCGAGGTCCAGTTTGGAGCGGCGGCCGAGGTGCTCGGGGCGCACGTCCACCTGCACGATCTTCGCGTCGTCCGGCAGGAAGGCGTTGTACGGGAAGTCGGTGCCGAGCAGCATCAGCAGATCGCACTCGTTGGTGGCCTCGTACGCGGCGCCGTAGCCGAGCAGGCCGCTCATGCCGACGTCGTAGGGGTTGTCGAACTGGATCCACTCCTTGCCGCGCAGGGCGTGCCCCACCGGGGACTTGACCCGCTCGGCGAACGCCATGACCTCGTCGTGCGCACCCGCGGTGCCGCTGCCGCAGAACAGCGCGATCCGGTCGGCCTCGTCGACCATGCGCGCCAGCGCGTCGATCTCCGTGTCACCCGGGCGCACGGTCGGGCGCGCGGTGACCAGGGCGTGCTCCTCGGCGCGCTCGGGCGCGGGTTTGGCCGCGATGTCGCCGGGCAGGGCGACGACGCTGACGCCGCCTCGGCCGATCGCGTGCTGGATGGCGGTCTGCGGGACGCGCGGCATCTGCTGGGGGCTGGAGATCAGCTCGCAGTAGTGGCTGCACTCGCGGAACAGCTGGTCGGGGTGGGTCTCCTGGAAGTAGCCGGAGCCGATCTCGCTGCTGGGGATGTGGGAGGCGAGGGCGAGGACCGGGGCCATGGAGCGGTGCGCGTCGTAGAGGCCGTTGATGAGGTGCAGGTTGCCGGGGCCGCAGGAGCCGGCGCAGGCGGCGAGCTTCCCGGTGAGCTGCGCCTCGGCCCCAGCCGCGAAGGCGGCGGCCTCCTCGTGGCGGACCTGGATCCAGTCGATGGCGGAGTTGCGGCGGATGGCGTCCACGACGGGGTTGAGGCTGTCGCCGACGACCCCGTAGAGCCGCCGCACCCCGGCCCGCACGAGGATGTCCACGAACTGCTCGGCCACGGTCTGCTTGGCCATGGGGGCGCCTTTCGTCGGCTTGTGGGCAGGCGGTTTCATCAGCTTGCGGGCAGGCGTTCCGCGGGGCGGTGGGG
>NZ_LIQY01000235.1 GCF_001418495.1 Streptomyces pathocidini
GGGGCGGGGCGGGGCCCCCGGAGCAGCCGCCGCGTCTTCCGCCCGTCTCGCACCCGCCGCCCCGCTCGCGCTGTCTGCCGTCATCGCGCTTCCTTCGGGAGGCCGAGCACCCGCTCGGCGATGATGTTGCGCTGGATCTGGTCCGAGCCGCCGTAGATGGTGTCGGCGCGGGAGAAGAGGAACAGGCGCTGCAGCGCGTCTAGTTCGTACGGGCGGTCGGCCGACCAGTCCGTCGGACCGAGCGCGGCGGCGGCGCCCCGCACCTGCATGGCCAGTTCGCCGAGGCGCTGGTGCCAGCCGCCCCACAGCAGCTTGGCGACGCTGGGGGCGCCGGGGTCGGCGCCTGACCCCAGGGTGCGCAGGGCGTTCCAGCGCATGGTGCGCAGCTCGGCCCACTGGCGCACGAGCCGGTCGCGCAGCACCGGGTCCTTCGTGGCGCCGGTCTTCAGCGCCAGTTGGACGATCTGGGCCAGTTCCTCGGCGAAGCCGATCTGCTGGACGAGGGTGGACACGCCGCGCTCGGTCGCCAGGAGACCCATGGCGACGCGCCAGCCGTTGCCGGGGCCGCCGACGAGGTGCTCGGTCCTGGCCACGGCGCCGTCGAAGAAGACCTCGTTGAACTCGGCGGTGCCGGACATCTGGCGGATGGGCCGGACCTCGATCCTGCCGGGCTGGTCCATGGGCACGAGGAGGAAGGAGAGGCCGTGGTGGCGTTGTGAGCCCGGCTCGGTGCGGGCCAGGACGAAGCACCAGTGGGCGTCGTGTGCGAGAGAGGTCCAGATCTTCTGGCCGGTGACGCGGTATGTGCCGTCGGCCAGGTCGCGGACGGCCGCGGTGCGCAGGGCGGCGAGGTCGGAGCCGGCGTCGGGCTCGCTGTAGCCCTGGCACCACAGTTCCTCGCCGCGGGCGATGGCGGGCAGGAATCGGTTGCGCTGCCCGTCGTCGCCGTGTGCGATGAGGGTGGGGGCCAGCAGCTTCTCGCCGATGTGGCCGACCCTGCCGGGGGCGGCCGAGCGGGCGTATTCCTCGGCCCAGACGACCTGTTGGGTCAGGGTGGCGGTCCGGTTGCCGTAGTCGCCGTGGCGGCGGTCCCAGCCGAGGCCGATCCAGCCGGCCGCGCCGAGTTCGCGCTCCCAGGAGCGGCGCGTGGGGGTGCGCTCGTGTTCGCTGCCGGGCCTGCCGTCGCGCGCGGCGGCGGCGTATTCGCCGACGAGGTGCGCGTCGAGCCACGCCCGCGCCTCGTCGCGGAACGCGTCGTCCTCCGGTCCGAAGCGGAAGTCCACGCCTTCTCCCCTCAGTTGCCGCGCGGGGCGCGGGGGTGGTGGTCAGCGTGGTCTGCCGTCAGGGCTGTTG
Organism: Streptomyces pathocidini; assembly: GCF_001418495.1. Classification (GTDB taxonomy): domain Bacteria; phylum Actinomycetota; class Actinomycetes; order Streptomycetales; family Streptomycetaceae; genus Streptomyces; species Streptomyces pathocidini. The sequence goes on from NZ_LIQY01000235.1 coordinate 1,354, forward strand.
CCGTGACGGCCCATGGCCCCGCGGACCCGTACACGGTGAGGTCTGGCGACACCCTCGGGGTGATCGCCAACCGGCCCCGTATGCCGGGTCCCGCAGCAGAGCGCTTCGACGGCCACGCCCGGGCGCCGGGGCTCTTCTGGCTGCCTCGCGCCCGCACGGCCACGTGCCGCTTGCCCCACAGCGGCATCCCAGGGGTCCGCCCCGCCCTCGCCGGACGGCGGCTACGCATTGGGGCGTTCCTTGGACGCCGCAGCCGCGGCCATCGCCTCGAGCTGGGTCAGCATCGGCATGGGGTCCGTGCCGACGGTGCCCGGGAGGAAGTCGGCGAGTTTCTCCGGGGTCCAGGAGCCGTCCGCGTAGGCGGCGCGCAGTTCCCTGGGCTGCGCCCAGACCGCGATCTTGGGGCCGGCGATCGTGTAGACCTGCCCGGTGATCCTCTCTTCTCTGGCGCGGTCGCTGAGCAGGTAGACGACGAGGGCGGCGACGTCCTCCGGCTCGCCGATCTCCTTGAGTTCCATGGGCACGTTGGCCGACATGCGGGTACGGGCCACGGGTGCCACGCAGTTCGCCGTCACCCCGTACTTGTGGAGCCCGAGGGCCGCGCTGCGGACGAGGGAGATGATGCCGCCTTTGGCCGCCGAGTAGTTGGCCTGGGAGACGCTGCCCTGGTGGTTGCCGCTGGTGAAGCCGATGAGCGTGCCGCCGCGCCGCTCGCGCATCACCGCGGAGGCGGCGCGGAAGACGGTGAAGGTGCCCTTCAGGTGGGTGGCGACGACCGGGTCCCACTCCTCCTCGCTCATGTTGAACAGCATCCGCTCGCGCAGGATCCCGGCGACGCAGACCACGCCGTCGATCCGCCCGTACCGCTCCAGCGCGGTGTCGACGACCCGCTGCCCGCCCGCCATGGTCGCGATGTCGTCCGCGACGGCGACCGCCTCGCCGCCCGCGGCCTCGATCTCCTTGACCACGGTCCCGGCGATCTCGCTCGCGGGCTCGGCGCCCTCGATGGAGACGCCGTAGTCGTTGACGACGACCTTCGCTCCCTCGGCGGCGCAGGCCAGGGCCACCGCGCGCCCGATGCCCCGCCCGGCACCTGTCACGGCAACGACCTTGCCTGCCAAGAAGTTCCCCACGCCGCGCCCCTTCCCGCAGTTTCTGACGGACCGTTAGATTCTCGGCAGAGGCGGGCGCGAAACACAAGACCCGTACGGCAAGACCCGTACGCCGGCGCACCCGCGCGGGACGAGGGAAGGGGAAGGCCATGCCATTGCCGCCGGAGTTCCACGAGATCGCCCAGCGCGTCAACAACTGGGGCCGCTGGGGCGCGCAGGACGAGGTCGGCACGCTCAACCTCATCACCGGCGAGGTCGTCCGCGCCGCGGCGGCCACCGTCCGCTCCGGCCGCCGCGTCCCGCTCGCGCTCCCCCTGGAACAGGACGGCGTGCAGACGGGGATGATCCCGGGGCGGGTCAACCCGCTGCACACCATGGTCGCCGTCAACCTGGAGATGTTCGGGCCCGGCACCGTGGCCACCAGCGACGACGCCGTGACGATGGGCCTCCAGGCCGCCACCCACTGGGACGCCCTCCCGCACGTCTCCCACTCGGGCCGGATCTACAACGGCCGCCCCGCCGACTCCATCACCGCCCACAGCCGGTCCGCGTTCAACGGCATAGACAAGGCCCGGCACATCGTCTCGCGCGGGGTCCTGCTGGATGTGGCCCGCGCCATGGGCACGGACGGCCGCCTGGCGGGCGACCACGCGGTCACCCCCGAAGACCTGGAGGCGGCAGAGGAGTTGGCGGGCACCGCCGTACGCGCGGGCGACATCGTGCTCGTCAGGACCGGCCAGATCCGGCAGTACCTGGCGGGGGACAAGCACGGGTACGCGTTCCCGTCCCCCGGACTGTCCATCCGCTGCCCGGAGTGGTTCCACGCGCGCGATGTCGCGGCCGTCGCCAACGACACCCTCGTCTTCGAGATCTTCCCGCCGGAGATCGAGGACCTGTGGCTGGGCGTCCACGCCCTGGACCTGGTCGAGATGGGCATGCTCCAGGGGCAGAACTGGAACCTGGAGGAGCTGTCGGAGGCCTGCTCCGAGGAGGGGCGGTACGAGTTCCTGCTGGCGGCGACGCCCGAGCCGTTCGTCGGCGGGACCGGGGCGCCCGTCGCGCCGGTGGCCGTGCTGTGAGCCACTCGCGCCGCGGGCCCGTGGCGCGGGAGCGCACGGGCCCGGTCGGCCAGGCGATGGCGGTGCGCTCGTGCGCGCCCCGAGCACGGCACAGCGGACCGCCACCCCGGACCGCGACCCGCACTCGCCAAGGAGTCACCACGGAAGGCCAGGGCGCCTCGACGTCCCCTCGCGGCGAATCGCTGCCCCAAGGGTCATCAACCGGACACCCGACGTCAACACCCGATCAGGACTTTGCAGATTATGCCCGATTTATGGCGGCGCAATGCATCTCGTATGCGCCCACTCCCAGAACGCGCCCCAGGGGCCCCTGCGGCCGGGGCTGCGGCTTGACGCGCGGCGCGGGCTCCGGATCGGCCTCGCGGGCGGCGGGCGCCTGCGCGCGGTCGATCTCGCACCAGATGCTCTTGCCACCGTCCTCGGGCTGCCAACCCCAGCGGTCGGCAAGGCCGGTGACGAGTTCCAGGCCGCGCCCATTGGTGTCCTCGCCCTGGGCCCGCCGCGGCGCCGGCGCGCGCGTGCTGCGGTCGGCGACCTCGACCCGTACGGCGGCCACGCGCGCGTGGCCGGCGGTCCCGCCGTCCGGGCCGGGGCCCTCGGACACGTCCGGCAGCAGCATCCGCAGGACGGCCGGACAGCCGGTGTGGACCACGGCGTTGGTGACCAGCTCCGAGATGAGCAGGATCAGGGTCTCGGCCAGTGGCTCGTCAGGTTCTATCCCCGACCCGGCCAGCCGCGAGCGCGCCCACCTCCGGGCCCGCCCCACCTCCGAGGGGTCGGGCCGGACCTCCAACTGAACCTGAAGCACCTGCACCGCTCACACCATCCGAACCGGCGGACACATCGCCTCGCGCCTCCATGCAGTCACTGAATGTGACTCCCATGGAAAACAGCATGGTTGACGTACAGTCACCCCAACAAGCGCTTCGGGCATATTCCGACGCAACGGAGTACGCGTGCTGCATACTGTGCGGCGCTCATCGAGGGGAGTCCAACAGCGGGGGATTCCGCGCCCCCACCGGGCACGAGCGGGGCGCACGCGCTTCGCCGGCCTCGCCTCAGGGGCCTCGCCGGGGTGGTTGCGCCTCCGTACCACTCGCACCCCACGGAGCGTACCGGAGGTGATCCGCGACTCCCTCCTGTGACGAGTCACGTCTAGGACACAACCCGGTATCAACGCTCCGTGACGCCCGTGACGGACCCAACGCCCGGATCATGGCGACAATTCGTCGATCAGGCCATCCGCCAGGAGATCTTCCGCCTCGTGCGCGGATTGCCACTGCTCCTTGCGCACCCAGGCCCTCTTGAGGTGCAGGTGCACATCCGCCTCCCAGGTGAAGCCCATGCCGCCGTGGACCTGGAGGCAGTCCCGGGCGTTGTTCACGGCGGCCTCGTCGGCGAGGAGTTTGGCGCCCGCGATGTCGTGCGGGGCCTCGGTGACGGCGGCGGCGTAGACGGCGGCACGGGCCAGTTCCGCCCGCACGAGCATCCGGGCGCACAGGTGCTTGATCGCCTGGAAGGCGCCGATCGGCCGTCCGAACTGCTCGCGCTCGCGCGCGTACCGGACGGCCGTCGAGACGGTACGGGCCGCGCTGCCGAGTTGCAGGGCGGCCGTCAGCAGGGCTGCCTCGCGCCGCACAGGCCCCTGTGGCAGCCCAGGCGCCTCTCGCCCTTCCGCGCCGCTCCGGAGGCGGCACAGGGGCGTCAGCGGGTCCACGGACCGCAGGGGCGCCGAGGGCAGCTCGGCGGGGCGCACGGCGGCCACCGGGGCGCCGCCCTCGCTCCCCACCAGTACGGCGTCGGCCGACTCCAAGTGCTCGATCAGCCCCGAGGGTTCGAGAGCCGTGACGACCGGTCCCATAGGAGGCGCCTCCGCCGAACCGCCCTCCAGGGCACCGTCCGCGCCCGGGACGGCTCCATAGGTGACCGCCAGGTGGGTCGCGACGAGCGGCCCGGGCAGTAGGGCCCCGCCCGCCACCTCGAAGAGCAGCACCGCTTCCTGGAGGCCGAGCCCCACCCCGCCGTCCGCCTCGGCCAGCCGCAGGGCGAAGAACCCCGCCTCACCGAGTTCGCGCCACAGTCCCCGGTCCAATGGGGGCCCTTCCACGGCAGCCCGCAGCCGGTCGCGCCCGAAGCGGCCCTCCAGGAGCGCCTGGAAGCCCGTCCGCAGCGCCAGCTGGTCCTCTGTGAGCAGGAAGTCCACCGCTCCTCTCACCGCCCCTTCGGCAGGCCGAGGATGCGCTCGGCGACGATGTTCCGCTGGATCTCGGAGGTGCCGGCGGCGATGGTGTACGAGAGCGAGGAGAGGCGGTCGGCGACCCACTCGTGGTCCGCGTCCAGGCTCCCGGCGCCCAGCACCTCGGCCGCCGCCTCGTACAGCTCCTGGCGGGCGTGCGAGTACCGCAGTTTGAAGACCGAGCCGCCGGCCCCCGGCACCCCGCTCCCGCCGCCGCGCAGCGACCGCTCGGCCTCGCTGACGTTCCACTGCGTCAACCGCCACAGGGCCGCGAACTCGGCCGCCAGGCGCCCCAGCCGGCGCCGCAGCGCCGGATCGTCCCACCGGCCGTCGGCGCGGGCCGTGCGCGCGAGTTCGCCCAGCACGCGGCGGCAGGCGACGACCTCGCCGACGAACGCCGTGCCCCGCTCGAAGGAGAGGGTGACCATGGTGACCCGCCACCCGTCGTTCTCCTCGCCCACGCGGTTCGCGACGGGCACCCGGACCTCGTCCAGGAACACCTCGGCGAACTCCTCCGACCCGGCGAGGGTGCGCAGCGGCCGTACGGTCACGCCGTCCGTGTCCATGGGCAGGGCGAGCCAGGTGATGCCCCGGTGCTTGGGCGCCGCGGGGTCGGTGCGCACCAACAGCTCGCACCAGTCGGCGACTTCAGCGTGGGAGGTCCAGATCTTGGATCCGCTGACCACATAGGAGTCCCCGTCCCGTACGGCCCGGGTCCTCAGGGCGGCCAGGTCGGAGCCCGCGTCCGGTTCGCTGAAGCCCTGGCACCACACCTGCTCGCCGCGCAGGATGGGCGGCAGCCAGCGCCGGCGCTGCTCGTTCGTCCCCTCGGCGGCGATGGTCGGCCCGGCGTGGAGGAGGCCGACGAAGTTGGCCCCCACATAGGGGGCGCCCGCGCGTTCGGTCTCCTCCAGGAAGATGAGGTGCTGGGTCGGGGTGGCGCCGCGCCCGCCCGCGTCCTCGGGCCAGTGCAGGCCCGCGTACCCGGCGTCGTGGAGGGCCCGCTGCCAGGCGAGGTCGTGGGTCCGGCGGGCGGGCCAGTCCCTTGGGTCGGGCTTGGCGGGCAGCTTGGGCAGCGCTTCGGCCAGCCAGGCGCGCAGTTCGTGCCGGAAGGCCTCCTCCGCCTCGCTGTAGGCCAGGTCCATCAGCGGCCGAAGGACGGGGCGAGGCCCCGGTCGAGGTCCAGACTCAGCATCCGGATGGCGTTGCCGCGCATGAGCTTGTAGACGGTCTCGTCGTCCAGGCCCTTCACGTGGTCGAGGGCGACCTCTTTGGTGTGCGGGAAGGTCGAGTCCACGTGCGGGTAGTCGGTCTCGAAGGTGGCGTTGTCGCGGCCGACGACGTCCAGCGAGGCCACGCCGTGCTTGTCGCGGAAGAAGCACGCGAAGATCTGGCGGTAGTAGTACGTGGACGGCGGCTCGGGGATCAGGTCGCGCACCCCGCCCCAGGCTCGGTGCTCCTCCCAGACGTCGTCGGCGCGTTCCAGCGCGTAGGGGATCCATCCCATCTGGCCCTCGCTGTAGGCGAGTTTGAGCCGGGGGAACTTGACCAGGACGCCGCTGAAGAGAAAGTCCATCATCGAGGCCATGGCGTTGTTGAAGCTGAGGGAGGCCTGGACGGCTGGGGGCGCGTCGGGGGAGGCGGCGGGCATCTGCGAGGACGAGCCGATGTGCATGTTGACGACCGTCCCGGTCTCCTGGCACACCGCGAAGAACGGGTCCCAGTAGCCGGAGTGGATCGAGGGCAGCCCCAGATGGGTGGGGATCTCACTGAAGGTCACGGCGCGGACCCCGCGGGCGGCGTTGCGCCGGATCTCGGCTACGGCCAGGTCGATGTCCCACAGGGGGATGATGCACAGCGGGATGAGCCGGCCCCCACTGTCGCCGCACCACTCCTCGACCATGAAGTCGTTGTACGCGCGCACGCACGCGTGGGCGACGTCCTTGTCGTGTGCCTCGGCGAAGGTCTGGCCGCAGAAGCGCGGGAAGGTGGGGAAGCACAGGGACGCCTCCACATGGTTCATGTCCATGTCCTTGAGGCGGGCTTCCGGGTCCCAGCAGCCGCGCCGCATCTCCGCGCGTGTGATGCCCTCCAGCGTCATGTCGTCGCGGTCGAAGCCGACGGCCGCGATGTTGCGCTTGTACGGGAACTTCAGGTCCTCATAGATCCACCAGTCGGTCGGCGGGCCCTCGGGGTCCATGGTGATGACGTACTTTCCGCCGACGTAGGCCAGTTCCCCGATGCCCTCGGTGACCGCCTTCGGGCCGCGGTCCCGGTACTTGGCCGGCAGCCAGGTCTCGAAGAGGTGCGCGGGCTCGATCACGTGGTCGTCGACGCTGATGATCCGCGGTAGCTCCATCGCCACGCCTCCCGATTTTCTGATGATCCGTCAGATTCCGTCGATCCGAGGCTAGCCCGCGACCCCTGGACCGACAAGGCGCGGACGTCTATGCTCCTCAATATCTGACGAACCGTCAGAAGAACCTTGCGAGAGGCCGTCCCGAGGGGGTCGCCATGACCGGTCCCGTCACCACCGATCCGGCCGGGGCGGCGCACGCCGCCACCGCCCACGACCTGTCCGGTTCGGCGACCCTCTGGGAGCTGGTCGAGCGGCGCGCGGCGCGCACGCCGGAGGCGCCCGCACTCCTCCAGGCCGCCGACTCCGCACGGGACGACCGGCGGCTGACCTTCGGGGGCCTGCGCAGGGCCGCCGAGCGCACGGCGGCGGGGCTGTACTCGCTGGGCGTGCGCCCCGGCACCCGGTTCGCCTGGCAACTGCCCACCCGCATCGAGACGGTGGTGCTGTCGCTGGCACTGGCCCGCCTGGGCGCCGTACAGAGCCCGGTCATCCCCATCTACCGCGACCGCGAGGTGGGGTTCGCGCTGCGCACCGCCGAGGCGGAGTTCTTCGCCCAGCCGGGCGTCTGGCGGGGTTTCGACTACGCGGCGATGGCGGAGCGCCTCCCGGCCTCCCCGCGCCTCCTGGAGGCCTACGAGGCCCTTCCCGAGGGCGATCCCGCGACGCTGCCGCCCCCGCCCTCCTCGGGGACCGACGTCCGCTGGATCTACTGGACTTCGGGCACCACCTCCGACCCCAAAGGGGTCCTGCACACCGACCGCAGCCTGATAGCGGGCGGCTCCTGCCTCGCGCACGCGCTGCGGCTCGGCCCTTCCGACATCGGCTCGATCGCCTTCCCGTACGCGCACATCGGCGGCCCGGACTACCTCGTGATGCTGCTGTTGTCGGGGTTCCCGGCCGTGCTCTTCGAGAAGTTCGCGATGCCCGAGGCGCTGGACGGCTACCGCAGGCACGGCGTGACCGTCGCGGGCGGCTCCACGGCCTTCTACTCGATGTTCCTGGCCGAGCAGCGCAAGGACCCCGCCCGAAGGCTCATCCCCAGCCTGCGGCTGCTGGCGGGCGGCGGGGCGGCCAAGCCGGCGGAGCTCTACCACGAGGTGCGGGCGGAGCTGGGCTGCCGACTCGCCCACGGATACGGCATGACCGAGGCACCGATGATCACCATCGGGTCGCCGGACGACACCGAGGAGCAGCTCGCCCACACCGAGGGGCGGCCGCCCGCCGGCATGGAGATACGGATCGTGGACGGGGAGGTGCGGCTGCGCGGCGAGGCGGTGTGCCGGGGCTATACGGACCCGGATCAGACCGCCGCCGCCTTCGACGCGGACGGGTTCTTCATCACCGGGGACCTTGGGCACGTACGCGAGGACGGGCACCTTGTCCTTACCGGACGGTTGAAGGACGTCATCATCCGCAAGGGAGAGAACATCTCGGCGCAGGAGATCGAGGAACTGCTCTACCAGCACCCGGACATAGCCGACGTGGCCGTGGTCGGGCTCCCGGACGAGACGCGGGGCGAGCGGGTGTGCGCGGTGGCCGTCCAGCCCAAGGGGGCCGGGCAGTTGACGCTGAAGGCGGCGACCGCCTTCCTCCAGGGACTGGGGCTGGCCCGGCACAAACTTCCGGAACAACTGGAGATCGTGGACGAACTACCACGCAACGAGACGTTGCGGAAAGTACTGAAATACCAGCTGCGGGAGCGTTTCGGGGGCGCGTGACGGACGCCTCATCAGGGCCTGATCCGGCCCTGACCAGCGAATGACCTGGACTTGATCAACAAGTGGGGCGGGACGGGCCGGTGGCCGGCCGGCGACCGTGGCATGGCAGCGGAATCACCCGGTAGCGTGAACCGACGCTTCCGTAAGTTCCATTCCGTTTCAGCATCAGCCATAGCCAAGGAGTCCCGGTGACGCACAGCGGACAGGGGAACGAGCCGCAGCTGCCTGCGACCCGGCCCGCCTACGAGGGCGTGGTGCTGCCCGCGCACGGCGATCCGTACGTGCCCGACCAGCAGACCGTGCCCGCCGCCGGGCAGCCGTGGGGCCAGCCCTGGGGGCCGGACCCGGCCGAGCAGCAGCCGCAGGTCCTGCCGGGCTCCGAGGCCGCTCCCGCGCCCGCCGTCTCTCCCGAGCAGACCCAGCAGCTGCGCCGCCGCGACCTCCACCAAGGGCTCCGGCAGGGCCATGACGCCGGAGCGCCGGGCGGCCCGGCGCACGGCCAGGCCGCCGGGGCTCCTGACGCCGAGGCCACGCAGTTCATTCCGCCGGTGCCCGGGGGCGGCCCGCTGCCGCCCGAAGTGCCCGCCGAGACAACGACGTTCCTGGGGCGCCGCCCCCTGCCGCCGCAGTCGCAGCCGGGCGGGTCCGACGCCGAGGCCACCCAGTTCATCGGCGCCCCGATCCCCGGTGCGGGCGGAGCCCACGCGGCCCAGTCGCCCGAACTGCCCGCCCGCACGCCTTATGGCATTCGCCCCGGTATGCCCGGTGACCGGCAGCCGCCCTCCGAGTTCGACGGGCTCTTCCGGGCCGACGGCGGACCCGAGGCGGCCGCCGCCACCCAGCAGTTGCCCGCCTACGGCGCCCAGCAGCCCGCCGTGCACCAGCCGTACGGCCAGCAGCCGTCGTACGGGGGCCCGCAGGCGCCCTCGCACGCGCAGCGGGGCCCGCACGGCTCCCAGGACCCCGACGGGGACGAGAAGCCGCGCAAGGGGCTCTCGCGGGGTGTTCTGATCGGCATGGTCGTCGCCGGGTGCGCCGTCGTGGGGCTCGTCGCCGGGGCCGTGCTCAGCGGCGACGGGGACGACACCGAACCGGCGGGCAGCGTTGCGCAGTCCAGCGCGCCGGCCGAGAACGACGGCGGCGAGAGCGCTCCGGCGGCCGACCCGGCCGAGGGCCAGGCCAAGGACCTCGACGCACTGCTGGCCGACAGCAACAACAGCCGCGCGGCGGTGATCAAGTCCGTGCAGAGCATCAACGGGTGCAAGAACCTCGACCAGGCGGCGCAGGATCTGCGCGACGCGGCTGGGCAGCGCAACGGTCTGGTGAGCCGCCTCCAGAAGATGTCGGTCGACCGACTGCCGAACCACCAGGCGCTCACGAACTCCCTCACGCGCGCGTGGAAGGCGTCCGCCGCCGCGGACGACCACTACGCGGCGTGGGCCGACCAGGTCGCCGCGGCGGGCAAGAAGGGCTGCCCCAAGGGGCGGGCGCGGATCACCAGCCACACGGGCGCCGGCAACAAGGCGAGTGGTGACGCCACCCAGGCCAAGCAGCAGGCTGCTGCCCTCTGGAACCAGATCGCCACCAAGTACGGCCTGACCAAGCGTCAGGTCACCGAGCTGTAGAGATCCCCTGACCCGCCCCTTCCCGAAACCGGGGCTCCGCCCCGGACCCCGCTCCTCAAACGCCGGAGGGGCTGGGTAGGAACTCCGGAGGGGCTGAACAAGGCGTCGTCAGCCCTCCGGAGGGCGGTCTTCCAAGGTCTTGGAGACGTCGATGAAGCCGTCGCGGGTGGAGACCAGGCGGCCCTTGCGGACCTCCTGGTAGGTGACCATGGCGTTGGTGATGCGGGGGAAGCCGCGGACGGCGAGCATGTCCTCGTAGCGCCAGCTCAGCTTCGGGGTGAGGCCGCCGGTGTCGACGCCGTCGGGCCCCACTCCCCCGTCGAGGGCGCGGCGGACGGACTCCGACGTGATGTCGCCGCCCTCCAGGGACTCGGCCGCGGCACGCAGCACGGTGTAGGCGATCCAGGTCGTCTGGACGCCGGGGTCGGCCGGGTCGATGCGGTTGTCGCCGAAGGCGTTCTCGCTGATGACCTTGCGCATCGGCGCCCAGCGCGGATCGCTCTCGACCGGGTACCAGCCCGTCACGGACGCCCCGTCCAGCGGGCTGGACCGCCCACCCGTACGCGTCACCAGCGCCTGCTGGACGCTGCCCAGTACGGAAGCGATCCGCACCTTGGGCCGGTCCTCCTGGAGGTGGCGGAAGGAGTCGAAGAAGGTGTCCGTCCGGTCCCCCAGGACGGCCGTCACGCACGCGCCGTCGGCCTTGGCCCCGTACTCGGCGGCCCCCAGGGCCGGGTCCGCGCCCGCCCGCTCCAGGGCCAGCTCGCCCTGGCGCGCGTAGTTGGTGGCGCTCTCCGGGGCGCGCACGTCGCTGGCGCGGCGCCGGTCGCCCGCCAGGAGGCCCGCGTTGAGCAGGGAGGGCATCTGATCGCCCGCAATGGTGTCCGGCCGCACGAGCGAGACCCTCTCGCAGCCGCCCGCGAGCTGCTGCCCGTTGCCCGCGAGCAGCGTGGCCACACCACCGTTGACCGGGTACGACAGCGGGCTGCCGAACTCCTCGTCGGTCAGACCGTATCCACCTATATAGGGAATGCCGGCGGCCTCCAGCTGCGGCATGAAGGACCCGCCGTGCTGGCTGTAGGAGCCGACGACCGCGACCACGTCCTCCGCCACCGCCCGGCGCGCACAACGTCCGGCACCTACGGTGTTGTTGCGGTCGTTGCAGGTGAGCACCTTGAGTTCGCGGCCGCCGAGACCGCCGTGCTTGTTGATCCAGCGCGCATACGCCTGCGCCATGGCAGGCATTCCCGGCATATTGGTCGCTTTGGTACCCTCTGGCGCCCAGGTCATGACGACCACGGGCCCCCGGGCAGGGGCGGAGGTTCCGGGCAGTTGGCCACACCCACCGAGCAGCGTCGCACCCGCCGCCATGGCCAACCCGGCGATCCCGGCGTTCTTGAGGGGACGAGGAGGAGAAGAGGGGCGAGGGAAGGAGGGACGTCGCCATCCGGTCATAGAGCTGCACCTTTCCGGCAGCCCCGGAACTCTGGAGTGACGTCGAGGTAAGAGCGGGTGACGCAGGGGTGAACAGCAGGGGCGCCGATCGGGCGGCGCTGTGAAGAACGTACGATCCATTGTTGTGCAAGGTTCGGAGAGGTCTTCCCGTCGCGGCCGTCGCTCGACCACCATGGGCGGCATGCCACTCAATGACATGCCGTGGTGGCGCTGGCGCAGCAATGTGCGCTCCGCGCTGCACATGCTCTCCGACCCCGCCTTCCAGCAGGAGTGCTGGCTGGCCGGGAGGGAAGGGTTCGGGGACGTCACCGACGCCGTGTACCGGCTCGTCGAGGACACCTGGCTCGACAGCTGGTCCGCGGACAAGTACGTCGGGACGATCTTCCGCGACGCCCAGGAGGCCGCCCTCGTGGACACCGCCGTGCTCCGGGTGCTGCGCATCATGCACCAGGTCGGCGCGGACGCCCCGGTCACCGCGTACATGGAGCACCACGGATGGCCGGAGGCCGTGCGGGCCGCGCGCGAGGCGCACATACGGCTCGCGGCGAACGACGGCGAGGACCCGGAAGCGCCGCCGCGCTCCCTGGAGGTTCTCGCGATCATGAACCGGACGGCTTAGTAGGCGCGCACCGCTTCGGGCACGGCGAAGCCCGCCGGGGTTATCCACAGGCCCCCCGGCGGGACGGGCGGGTGTGCAACGCTAAGGGGCATGAACGAGCCGCAGTCCGCCGCCCCCGCTCAGGCCCCTGAGCAGTACGTCCTCACTCTCTCCTGCCCGGACAAGCAGGGCATCGTGCACGCGGTGTCCAGCTACCTGTTCATGACCGGCTGCAACATCGAGGACAGCCAGCAGTTCGGCGACCACGACACCGGCCTGTTCTTCATGCGCGTGCACTTCTCGGCCGAGCAATCGGTGACGCTGGAGAAGCTGCGCGCCAGCTTCGCCGCGATCGGCGACCGCTTCGCGATGGACTGGCAGATGCACGCGGCCGAGGAGAAGATGCGGATCGTCCTCATGGTCAGCAAGTTCGGGCACTGCCTGAACGACCTGCTGTTCCGTACGAGGATCGGGGCGCTGCCGGTGGAGATCGCGGCCGTGGTCTCCAACCACCCGGACTTCGAGGAGCTCGTCCGCTCGTACGGGATCCCCTTCCACCACCTCCCGGTCACGCGGGAGAACAAGCCGGAGGCGGAGGCGCGGCTGCTGGAGCTGGTCGAGGACGAGGGGGTCGAACTCGTCGTCCTCGCCCGCTACATGCAGGTCCTCTCCGACGACCTGTGCAAGGCGCTGTCGGGCCGGCTCATCAACATCCACCACTCCTTCCTGCCGAGCTTCAAGGGCGCCAAGCCATACCACCAGGCGCACATCCGCGGCGTGAAGCTGATCGGCGCCACCGCGCACTATGTGACGGCCGACCTCGACGAGGGGCCGATCATCGAGCAGGAAGTGGAGCGGGTGGGGCACTGGGTCACCCCGGACCAGCTCGTAGCCCTCGGCCGCGACGTCGAGTGCCAAGCGCTCGCGCGGGCGGTGAAGTGGCACAGCGAGCGCCGCGTGCTGTTGAACGGGGCGCGGACGGTGGTCTTCGCCTGAGGCCGCGGCGCCTGAGGCGACGGGGCCTGAGACGACAGGGCCTCAGGCGACGGCGGTCCGGGGTCAACCGCCGCGCGTCTGGCGGGGGATGCGGGTTCCGGCCCAGGTGAGCAGTTCCGGCTCGGCCAGGGATGAGACCCACAGGTCCACCAGGGCCTGCTCCTCGCCCTCCGGGTGCGGGCCGACGCCGATGACGCGCAGACCGGCCCGCGCGGCGGACATGATCCCGCAGAGGGAGTCCTCCACCGCGAGGGAGTCGGTCGGTTCGGCGCCCAGGAGGCGGGCAGCGGAGGCGTACGGGTCCGGGTGCGGCTTGGGGAGCACGCCGTCGCCCGGCACGACGATGTGCTCGAAGTAGTCGAGCAGCCCGGCCGTGCCGAGGCAGAACTCGACCACGTCGCGAGGGCAGTTGCTGGCGATGGCCAGCGGGGCGAACCGGCCGAGCATGCCGACCAGTTCGACCGCGCCCGGCGCTGTGGCGGGGTCCTCCGCGACGCGTTCCGTGAAGGCGTCGAGCAGTTCGCGGGCCATCCGGTCGGCGAGGTCGGGCCGTCCGGCGGAGTCCGCGAGGAGGCGGCCGCAGTCGGTGTAGTGCAGGCCCTTGGTTCGGGCGGGGAACTCGGGGTCGTCCGCCAATTCGTGTCTGGTGCGGACGAGTTCTCGGGCGTGTTCCCAGTGGCGTTCGGTGTCCATCAGCGTGCCGTCGCAGTCGAAGACGACGGCCGCGGGGGTCCACGCGAGGAGGGGGTCCTTCTTCATGATGTCTCTGCCATTTCCGGGCGAGCGCCGGGGGATTGCGGCGTGGGCTTCACCGATCCTTGGACGCGGATCGAATTGCCCACGCGGCGGGCAGAGCCGCGTGGCGGAGTCTCTACGCTAACGCGATACGCGAAAGCTGGTCAATCCGCCCTCAAATGGTCATACCGGTCCGCCCCGGCGCACACCGGGTCGCTCGCGCTGAGCGGCACACCGTTCCGGTGTGGGCGCGGGTTCCATTCCGGTGCGGGCTCCGGCTCCGCCGGTGGGCGGGGACACCGTTCCGGTGTGGGCAGGCGTTCCGCAAGGGCGATGGGGGTCCCCCTGGACGGAGTCTGGGG
>NZ_LIQY01000236.1 GCF_001418495.1 Streptomyces pathocidini
CCCCACGCGGCCGGACCTCACGCGGTCTCCCCTACGCGCCCGCCCCCCTACCCGTCAGACCGTAGTGCCGCCCGCTCCCGGGCCGCGCGTACCGCCGTCGACAGTCCCTCGATGTCGTACGCCCCGTGGTGGCGGCGGCCGTTGACGAAGAATGTCGGGGTTCCGGACACCCCGCTGATGTCCGCGGACTCCACGTCCTCCGCGACCCGCCCCGCGCCCGCGTGCGCCCGCAGGTCCCGCCCGAAGCGCTCGCTGTCCAGGCCGAGTTCCTCCGCGTACCGCAGCAGGTCGCGCGGGCGCAGCGCGCCCTGGTGGGCCAGCAGCCGGTCGTGCATCTCCCAGAACGCGCCCTGCGCCGCCGCGGCCTCCGACGCCTCGGCGGCCGTCTGCGCGTTGGGGTGCACGTCGTTGAGCGGCAGATGGCGCCACACGTACCGCAGATCGCCGAAGCCGGCGAGGAGTTCCCGTACGACGGGCTCGGCCCGGCCGCAGTACGGGCACTCGAAGTCGCCGTACTCCACGAGCGTCACCGGAGCCTCGCGCGGCCCGCGTACGTGGTCCCGGTCCGGGTCGACCGGATCCTCCAGGTCCACGATCGTCTCGGCCGTACCGAGCAGCGCCCGCACCCGCAGCCGCCGCGGCAGCGCCGAGGTGACGGACGCGACCACGGCCGTCGCCGCGAACGCGCACAACACCGCCGTCAGGATGCCGATCTTGGCGTTCTCCAGCTGCTCCCCGTCGAAGGCCAGGGTCGCGATCAGCAGCGACACCGTGAACCCGACCCCGGCGATCGTGCCGCCCGCCGTGACCGCGCCCCAGCCGACCGGCGGCCGCAGCCGCCCGCCGCTGAGCCTGGCCGTCAGCCACGAGACGCCGACGATGCCGACGGGCTTGCCGACCACGTATCCGAAGAGGATCCCGAGCGTGACCGGTGAGGCGAAGGCGCGCGCCAGCTGCTCGCCGCCGATCGTGATACCGCTGTTGGCCAGCGCGAACAGCGGCACGATGACATAGCTGGTCCACGGGTGGTACAGCCGCCGGAGCCGCTCGTTCGGCGAGAGCGAGGAGGCCAGGCCACGGCGCACCGAGCGCTCCAGCTCCGGCGTCGGCTGCTCGCGGAATGAGCGGAACAGCCCGCTGGCCCGCTCCAGGTCGCCGCGCGCGGCCGGGTACGCGTTGGTCAGCAGCCCCATCGCCAGCCCCACGACGGCCGGTTCGACCCCGGACTTCAGCAGCGCGACCCACGTGACCGCGCCCAGCACGGCGTACGGGATGCCACCGCGTACGCCGGTGGCGCGCCAGGCCAGCATCACGGCGAAGACGCCCAGCGCCACGAGCAGCGGGGTGAGGGTGACGGAGTCGCTGTAGAAGATCGCGACGATGGTCAGCGCGAGGAAGTCGTCGACGACGGCGACGGTGAGGATGTACGCCCTGAGGCGGCTCGGGAAGTGTCGCCCGAGCAGGGCGAGCATGCCGAGCGCGAACGCCGTGTCGGTGGACATCGCGGCGCCCCAGCCGTGGGCGGTGGGCTCGCCCGCGTTGGCCGCGAGGAAGATCGCGACGGGTACGGCCATCCCGCTCACCCCCGCCAGCAGCGGCAGCATCAGCCGCCGTCGCTCGCGCAGTTCGCCCATGTCGAACTCGCGGCGCGCCTCCATCCCGACGACGTAGAAGAACAGCGTCATCAGCCCGCTGTTCAGCCATTCCCGCAGGTCGAGCGAGACGCCGTGGCCGCCGAGGTCGATCGAGAGGTGCGTGCTCCAGAACTCCTCGTACGTCCCCGGGCCGATGTTCGCCCACGCCAGTGCGAGCAGCGCCGCCGCGAG
>NZ_LIQY01000237.1 GCF_001418495.1 Streptomyces pathocidini
GTCAGCGGTCAGCGGTCAGCCTATGAAGCCGCCGTCCCAGCTTCCGGCCCGAACCTCGGCGACGAACGCCGCCCAGGCGGCAGCCGGGACAACCAGCGCGGGCCCGGCCTTGTCCTTGGAGTCGCGAATACCGACATGGGACGTGGCGGCGAGGTCGGCGCCCTCGATGCAGTTGGTGCCGTTCTCTGCGCTGTAGGAGGACTTGATCCAAGCGATCTCGACACACGCGGTGGCGTTCTCTTGGCTGTGGGAAGACCTGAACCAGGCGTCCTCGGGGGCAATTTCGGGTGCCATGCGGTGAGTCACAGTGCCATCGTCTCTCGTGCTAGTCGTTTCAAGAATGTGGGCGTCTCGGCCGGCGCCAGTGCGCCTGCGCGGAGGGCATCGAACTTGCGGGAGAACGCCCAGACCGTAATGTCCTTGTCGCTGACATCCGACCCCTCGGGCGCGTCACTTTGGACAACGGTGGGAGAGGGGCCGAAATTTCGCGCAATCCAGGCCGAGTGGTCCACAGGGGCAATCCGCTGCAATCTCCGGGCGCACCCACGCCTTCGCGCGCATGCTGGATCTCCACCCAGTTCGCAGACGGAGGACGACATGACACTCAGGTTCCTCGGTACGACCAGCGACGATGGCGACTGCCCCACCCTGTATGAGATCGAGGGCACCGACGAAATCCTCGTCCAGGGCGACCGCGAGACCGACCCGGAGCACCTCGCGCAGCTGCGCGACGTCAGGCCGTCCGAGACGTTCGTCCGCGTCCCGCGCAGCCTGCTGACTCGATATGCCCCCAGGACCGCGAGCCCCGAACTCCAGCCGTTCACCTCGATCTCGCACCTCTTCCGCGGCTTCAAGCACACCGCGTGGCGACTGGAGACGCGCCGCGGATACGCCTCCGACCGCAACAGCCCGAAGTGGCAACGCTGGCTGCGCGGCGATGACATCGCCGGCGAGCCGGCCAACTCCTGGCGCGAGAACGTCGTCGAGCAGACCGCCAGGGGGAAACGGTTCGAGCGCGTACGGATTGTCGACGAACCCGCGACGCAAGGCCAGGAGTTCCTCCTCGCCAGCGCCCCGGGCAACGTCGCAGCGGGCGAGGACATCCGCAACCTGACCCGCGCCCAGGCACAGGATCTTCGGCTGCCGGAGGACGACTTCTGGCTCATCGACTCCAGGATCCTCGTGCGATTTGCCTTCGACGACAAGGACACCACCCTCGGCGTGTACGTCACCGAAGACCCTGCCGAAGTGGTCGCGGCCTGCCAGGCCCGAGATGCCGCGTGGCACCACGCCGTCCGTACCGAAGAATTCGTCAGGCGGGTACGTTCCACCATGTGACCACCGACTTCCAGACCGCGAGAGAAGCCCTCGGCGCGCGCCTGCGTGAACTGCGCGCCGAGGCCGGTCTGGACGGAAAGGACCTCGCCTCCAAGATCGGCTGGCAGCCGTCCAAGGTCTCCCGCCTCCAGAACGGCAAGCAGACCCCGGCCCGTGAGGATCTCACCGCCTGGGCGCATGCGATTGGCCGCCCGGAAGCCGAAGCGGAGCTGCACGGGCTGCTCGCAGGACTGGACATGAAGCAGCGGCACCGGTCCTGGCGGCGGCAGCTGGCCGGCGGGCACCGCGGCCGCCAAGAGATCGCGGTTCGGCAGACCAACGCCACGAAGACGATCCGTGGTCTTGAGGTGTCCCGCGTCCCGGGCCTGTTCCAGACGCCGGAGTACGCCCGCGTCATCTTCGACGCCAACGCAGAATTCCGCGGTATTTCGCCCACCACCGAAGCCGCGGTCGAAGCCCGGATGCGGCGGCAAGAAGCACTCTACGACCCGGAGAAGACGTTTCGGTTCCTCGTATGCGAAGCCGCTCTGTACCACCGGTCATGCCCTGTCGACGTGATGGCCGAGCAGTTGGACAGGCTGTACAACCTCGTCGGTCAGCGCCGTGTCGAGCTGGGCATCCTGCCCTTCGGTGCACAGCTGCGCCGTACGGCCCCGCACGCATTCTGGATCTATGACAGGCGTTTGGTCATCGTTGAGACGATCAGCGAGGAACTCTGGCTCACGGGCGACGAGGACATCGCGCTGTACGAGCGGGCGTGGGACTGGCTCGCCGAGTCCGCCGAGTACGGAGCGCCTGCGCGACGATTGATCGGCCGCGCGCGGAGATCTCTGGACCTCACGTGAGCAATCGGCTGCAAGCCCTGTAGCCGCTCGCGCAATCGCGCACAATCGACGCACGGACGCGCAATCGCCCTGCCTAGCGTGCTGGTCATGCCCCGTTGCGATGGCCAGGTCGGCCTGGAGGTACGCGATGACTGCTGCGTCTGATATCTCGTCTCTGGAGTGGATCCCGCGTACGGCGGGCGTGCGCAACGCGCACTGCGGCTCCGTGATCGGCTGGGACGCGGTAGGGATGCCTACCATCTGGGGCAACCGCGTCCTGGCGCGACTCGACCAGCGGACCGGCGCGGTCATCGAAGACCTTCTCGCTCGCCGCCTCACCTGGCTCATCCCGGTAGGCAGCGCCACGGGCCGGCAGGTGCCGGCGGCGCACGGCATCGAAATCCTCGGCGACGGCTGCCAGTTGATGGTCCCCGGCACGCTGCGGGACCACATGCTGCGGTGGCTCGTACCGCCCAGGCCTCACCGGCTGCTGACCACTCCCGACCTGCTCTTCGCTGCCACGACCGCGGCGCTCGGGCCCACGGCCTGAAGTCCCTCGCCGAGCCCCGCTGAACACTGCGGCAGCGCCCTGCCGAGCACTGCGGCAGTCCCCGTCGACTCCGCCCGGTTCACCCGAAGACTCCCGCTCCGGCCGCCATTCCCTGCCAGGACACGGCCGGAGCGGGCGGGCCCCTTGAAGAGGGACCCACGGCAAGTGCACGACGACGCGCGGAAGGACCGCGCGCCGACATACGCACCTGAGGAGCTCACCATGCGATACCGCCTCGACCCGGTCAAGTACGGCGGTGACGAGGACGACGGCACCGGCGGCAACCCGTCCGGAGGCTGCGGCGACGGAGACGGCTGCGGACGCAAGTAGTTGCCCCACCAGGCGGCCCCTACCCCGGCAGGGGCCGCCACTCCTGAACGGGAAACCAATGAACCGACCTCACCACCACGCATACACCTGGCTCGGCCACGGCAGCGTCCTCGTCAAGCCCGGCGACGCCCACCGGCGCCCCGGCCACCCGGAGTTCCGCAGCGCGGCCGTCATGCCGCTGAAGTGCGCCGACTGGCTCCTCAAACCACCTGACCGCATCCGAGCCACCTTCCACGAACCCGAAGCGGCCGCCGACTGGTACACTGAGCAACTGACCGCACACGCCGACCTGTTCGTCGGCACCTACGCCTCCGTCCCGGTTCGGGAAGAGTACGTGCACGCCCTGGCCACCGGGGAGGACGTGGTCGGAGGGTGGTGGATCAGCGGCGAGCGATTCCTCTCGCTGAACCTCATCGCGTGCAGCCCACACCGCGTACGACCCGGCTACACCTGCCCGCAGTGGTAACGACGAGCGGGGGAAGCAGGCGCAGTGTTCTGGAGGCGGCCTCGATCGACGCGGATCGGCGCGCCTCAGCCGCAGTCGCCCGCCACCGCGTACACCGCCAGCGCCGTGTTCGGGGCCAGTGTTGCTGTGAGCTGGCCCGCGGTGTTTACCGTTACCGGCGTGGCGGTCTGGACGTCGCAGTAGCGGCCCGCCGGGAGGGGGGCTCGTAAGTGTGGGTCAGCGGCGCCGGCTCGTGGTTGATCGCCACGAAGCCCTTGTTGCCGCGGGCGAAGGCGATCGCGTTGTTGCCGTTGTCCCACCAGTCGGTGACGGGTGTGCCGCGGACCGCGTTGCGGAAGGCGACCATCGAGGCGATCTCCGGCCACTGGTGCTGGCATGTCCAGCCTCCCCCGGCCTCCGGCCGGGAAGCTTCTCCGTCCCAACAGGCCGCCGCCGTCCTGTCGTTGGGCGGGCCCGCGTCGCGGTCGGTCCACTCGTAGCCGGAGTTGATGTCGGGCGCGCCGTAGGGCCAGGCGAGCATGAAGACGTTGGCGAGGGTGTAGTCGGCGCCGTCCTTGTAGTTGAGGGTGTCGCCGCCGCGCTCGGTGTCGTGGTTGTCGACGAAAACGGCGGCGCCGGCGCTCGGGAGGTAGCCCCAGCCCTCGCCGTAGTTGTGGAGGTACGACAGTCGCTCGCTCTGGAAGACGCGCTTGAGGTCGCGGGCGTAGCGGAACTCCTGGACGTCTCCGGTGGGCTGGTACTCCTCGGGCGACACCGCTTCGCCCGCGCCCTGGATGACCTCCTGTTTCCAGTGGACGCCCGGGTCGGTCAGCCTGCCCTTGACGGCTGCCAGATCGGTGGCAGGCATGTGTTTGGCAGCGTCGATGCGGAACCCGTCGACGCCCAGCGACAGCAGGTCGTCGAGGTACGCGGCGATCCGGTCGCGTACGTACGCTTCCCCCGTGTCCAGGTCCGCCAGGCCCACCAGTTCGCAGTCCTGGACGTCGCGGCGGTCCCGGTAGTCGCTGACGGGCGTCCGGCAGTCGTCGAGGTCGGCGGCCGAATACGTGCCGGGGTAGTCGTACTTCGTGTACGGCGAGCCGCCGGTGCCGGTGCCGTCCCCGGCCGCCATGTGGTTGATGACCGCGTCCACGACGACCCGGACACCCGCCGCGTGGCAGGTGGCGACCATGTCCTGGAAGGCGGCGCGGTCGCCGAGCCGCCCGGCGATCCGGTAGCTGACGGGCTGGTACGAGGTCCACCACTGGCTGCCCTGGATGCGCTCCTGGGGTGGCGAGACCTGGACGGCGCCGTAGCCCGCCGGGCCGAGCGACTGCGTGCAGGCGCGGGCGACCGAGTCGAAGCGCCACTCGAAGAGGACAGCCGTGACGTCCCTGTCCCCGGGCGGCACCGCAGACACAGGCACCGCAGACACAGGCACCGCAGACACAGGCACCGCAGGCACAGGCACCGCGGGCGTGGGCGCCGCCACTTGCCCCGCCTCCCGCAGGTCCGACGAAAGGCCGGGCACGGCGAGCGAGACCATCAGCGCCGCCAACCCGACCCGGGTGAGCAAGGTTCTAACGCCCATAACCCCTCCTGCACGCTAGAAATAAGGAGGGGGTGTGCGCACGCCGGAACAACACCCAACGCTCCCGCCCCCGAAACGGACAACACGCCTCATCCGTACGGCAGTTGGCTGACAGTTCTTGCAGAAAACTGTCAGCAACCTGTCAGCCCCCATGCCACCGCCGCGACCGTACGAGCCCCGCACCGCCCGGTCAACCCCCGCGACGCGCCCCCGTAACAAGCCGGAAACGCCCCCTGATCCGCCCTTGCAAGCCCTTCCGCAAGAGATTGCAACCCTGCTACCTTCCCGCCGGGCCCGGACCAATCCTGGCTTTCCTCTCTCTGGGACGGGGAGTTCTGATGCGAAGAGGTATAGCGACCGCGGTCGGCGCGCTGACTCTGGCGGTGGCGGCGACGGGCTGCGGGGGCGGCGGCGACGCGGGCGGCAACGACGGATCGAAGGCCGCGAGCGACCCCGGCGCCGTCTCCGGCGCGGTCACCTGGTGGGACACCTCCAACGAGGCGGAGGGCCCGGCGTACGAGAAGCTGGTCGCGGACTTCGAGAAGAAGTACCCGAAGATCGACGTCAAACGCGTACCGGTGTCCTTCGACGCCGCCGAGCAGAAGTTCAAGACCGCCGCCCAGTCCGGCAAGGGCGCCCCCGACGTACTGCGCACGGATGTCGGCTGGACCGCGGGCTTCGCCAACCTCGGCTATCTGCAGCCGCTGGACGGCACGGCCGCGCTCGACAACGCGGACGACTTCCTTCCGGGCCCGATGTCCACGGCGAAGTTCAAGGGCAGGACGGTGGGCGTCCCGCAGGTCACCGACACTCTCGCGCTCCTCTACAACAAGGCGGTCTTCGAGAAGGCCGGGATCTCCGAACCGCCCTCCACCTGGGAGGAGTTCACCGAGACCGCAAAGACGATCAAGGAGAGGACCGGGGTCGCAGGCACCCAGCTCAACCCCGAGGGCTACTTCTCCCTGCCGTTCGTCTACGGCGAGGGCGGCGACATGCTCGACGTCCCGGGCAAGAGGATCACCGTGAACTCGCCGGAGGCCGTCAAGGGCGTGGAGACCGCCCTGGAGATGGTGAAGTCGGGGGTCTCCCTGAAGCCCGCCACCACCGACGGCTACGTCGCCATGCAGACGGCGTTCAAGGACGGCAAGGTCGCCATGGTCGTCAACGGCCCTTGGTCGACCGCCGACGACTACACCGGCAAGGCCTTCAAGGACAAGGCAAACCTCGGCATCGCGCCCATCCCTGCGGGCTCGACCGGCAAGGGCGCGGCGCCCATCGGCGGCCACAACTACGCGGTCTACCGCGGCTCGAAGAACCTCGACGCCTCCTACCTGTTCGTAAGGTTCATGACCTCCAAGGCGAGCCAGGAGTACACGGCCGAGGAGCTGGGCACCCTGCCGACCCGCACCTCGGCGTACACCGCGGAGGTCACCGCCGACCCGGTGAAGAAGGCGTTCCAGGACGCGCTGGCCACCTCCAGGGCCCGCCCCGCCGTCCCCGGCGTCGGCGACCTGTTCGTCACCTTCGACCAGCACTATGTGCGGATCCTCCGCGGCCAGGCCACCCCGAAGGCGGGCCTTGACGCCCTCGCCGAGGAGTGGCAGGCCAAGCTGATCAAGGACTACGAGGTCGGCTGACGCGATGACCACAGCCCTCACCAACTCCGGTACGGCGGAGGCGATCCCCGGTACCGAGCGGAACCGGGACAGGAAGCGGAACCCCGGCGGCCTCCTGGCCCGCGCCCGCCGCTCGTACGCCGACCACTGGTACGCGTGGGCCATGGTGCTGCCCGTGGTCGCGGTGCTGGCCGTGCTGGTCGGGTATCCGCTCGGGCGCGGGATCTTCCTGTCCTTCACCGACGCCAACGAGGCGAACATCGGCCGCACGATCGGCGACTTCGAGGTCCCGGCGACGTACCGCTTCATCGGTTTCGACAACTACTGGAACATCCTCTCCGGCAGGGAGGGGTCGTTCTATCCGCGGCTGTCGTGGACGGTGGTGTGGACGGCCAGTTGCGTCCTCCTGCACTACACGATCGGTCTGGGCCTGGCGATGCTGCTCAACCGGCGGGTCAGGGGCCGGTCGCTGTACCGGGTGCTGCTGATCCTGCCGTGGGCGGTGCCACCGTTCGTCGCCGCGTTCGCGTGGAAGCTGATGTACAACACCGACAACGGCGTGCTCAACGCGCTGCTGGCTAAGGCCGGTGTCGGGGCCGTCGACTGGCTGGGGGATCCGCTGGTCCAGAAGGTGTCGGTGGTGGCGGTCAACACCTGGCTGGGCGTGCCGTTCATGATGGTCGCGCTGCTCGGCGGGCTCCAGTCGATCCCGCGCGAGTTGCACGAGGCGGCCGAGATGGACGGGGCGTCGGCCTGGCAGCGGTTCCGGAACGTGACGCTGCCGGGGCTGCGGCCGGTCAGCGGGACGGTCGTCCTGCTGGGCACCATCTGGACGTTCAACATGTTCCCGATCATCTATCTCGTCATCGGGCAGGCGGGCGGCACGGAGAGCGAGATCCTGGTGACGTACGCCTACCGGCTCGCCTTCCAGGGCGTGCGCGACTACGCGGGCTCCGCCTCGTACGGGATCGTGATCCTCTCCCTGCTGCTGGTCTTCTCCGTCTTCTACCGCCGGCTGCTGGGCCGTCAGGAGGTGGCGCGATGAGCGGCCTTCCCGCGGGGCACCCGTCTCGCCGGGGTACCAGAGCCCGCGGGGAGCGCTCCCGGGCCGCCTCCGCCGCCCTGCACGCCGTCCTCGTCCTGGCCTCGCTGGTCGCGCTCTTCCCCATCGCGTTCATCGCGCTGGTGTCGCTGCGCGGCGAGAGCGGCTGGGCCCATCCGATGGAGATGGCGGGGTTCACGCTCGCCAATTACGCGCAGGTGCTGGGCCGCACCGGGTTCGCGACCTGGTTCCTGAACTCCGCGGTCGTGGCCGCCGGCACCATGCTGGTCGGGGTGCTCATCTCGGCCAGCGCCGGCTACGCGGTGTCGCGGATGCGCTTCCCCGGCCACCGGTCGCTGATGTGGTCCTTCCTGGTGTTCCAGATGTTCCCGGTGGCGGTGCTGATCGTGCCGCTCTACAACCTGCTGGGGAGGCTGGGCCTACTGGACAGCCACGGCGGGCTGATCATCACGTACTGCTCGGTGGCGGTGCCGTTCTGCGCGTGGATGCTGAAGGGCTACTTCGACTCGATCCCGGCCGACATCGACGAGGCGGGGCGGGTCGACGGCCTCACCCCGTTCGGCACGTTCTGGCGGCTGATCGTGCCGCTGGCGCGGCCGGGCCTGGCCGTGACCGCCTTCTACACCTTCCTGACGGCCTGGGGCGAAGTCGCCTTCGCGACCCAGTTCCTGAGCAGCGAGGAGCACTACACCCTCGCGGTCGGGATGCAGACCTTCGTCGGGCCGCACCGCGCGGAGTGGGGGCTGCTGACCGCCTCCGCCGTGTTGATCATGATCCCGGCGGGGCTGCTGTTCTTCTTCGCGCAGAAGCACCTGGTGGCCGGGCTGACCGCGGGAGGCAGCAAGGGATAGCCCACGCCTTACGGCCCCACCCTTCGTCACAGCCCTTCGTCGCAGCCCTTCGTCGCAGCCCTTCGTCGCAGCCCTTCGTCGCAGCCCTTCGTCACAGAACCGCACGCGGCGCGTTGCTCGCGGGGCCGCGGGGGTCTCCCGCACAAGACTGGACACGCAACCTTGTACGACGCAGAGCCCGGGCACCCGGGCCCACCCGATAGGGACGCACCATGACCCAGGACCTCGCCCCGTCCGTACGCGACGAGCCCGCCGAGCAGCCCTGCCCCGACCAGCGGGCCGGGGGCTGGTGGCGGGACGCCGTCATCTACCAGGTGTACGTGCGGTCGTTCGCGGACAGCGACGGCGACGGCATCGGCGACCTGCGCGGCATCCGCGAGCGGCTGCCGTATCTGGCGGAACTGGGCGTGGACGCGGTGTGGCTCACCCCGTTCTACGCCTCCCCGCAGGCCGACGGCGGCTACGACGTGGCCGACTACCGCGCCGTGGACCCGCTGTTCGGCACCCTCTCCGACGCCGACGACCTCGTACGGGAGGCCCACCGGCTCGGCCTGAAGGTGATCGTCGACATCGTGCCCAACCACACCTCCGACCAGCACCCCTGGTTCCGGGCGGCGCTGGCGGGCGGCCCGGAACGGGAGCTGTACCACTTCCACCCGGGCCGGGGCGAGCGGGGCGAACTGCCGCCCAACGACTGGGAGTCGGTCTTCGGCGGCCCAGCCTGGACCAGGACCCCCGACGGCGCCTGGTACCTGCACCTGTTCGCGCCCGAGCAGCCCGACCTGAACTGGGATCATCCCGCGGTGCGCGAGGAGTTCGAGTCGATCCTGCGGTTCTGGCTGGACCTCGGGGTCGACGGGTTCCGTGTCGACGTCGCCCACGGCATGGTCAAGGCCGAGGGCCTGCCGGACATCGGCGCCCGCGAGCAGGCCAAGATGATCGGCACGCAAGTGCTGCCGTTCTTCGACCAGGACGGGGTGCACGAGATCCACCGCTCCTGGCGGCGGCTGCTCGACTCCTACGGCGCAGCCGACGGCCGCCCCCGCGTCGGCGTCGCGGAGGCCTGGGCACCCAGCGCCGCGCGCCTCGCGCTGTATGTGCGCCCGGACGAGCTGCACCAGGCCTTCAACTTCCACTTCCTGACCTGCTCGTGGGACGCGGCGGCCATGCGCGGGGTGATCGACGGCTCGCTCGCCGCGACCGCCTCGGTCGGCGCGCCCGCCACGTGGGTGCTGTCCAACCACGACGTCGTACGCCACCCCACCCGTTACGGCGGCGGCGAGCGCGGGCTGCGCCGGGCCAGGGCGGCGGCGCTGCTGGTGCTGGCGCTGCCCGGGTCGACGTACGTCTACCAGGGCGAGGAGCTGGGCCTGCCGGAGGTCGAGGACCTGCCCGATGAGGTGCGCCAGGACCCGGCGTTCTTCCGCGGCGCCGGGCAGGACGGCACCCGCGACGGCTGCCGGGTGCCGATCCCGTGGTCCGGGGAGGAGGCGCCGTACGGGTTCGGGCCGGGCGGAAGCTGGCTGCCGCAGCCCGACCACTGGCGGGAGTTGTCGGTGGCGGCGCAGTCCGGCGACCCGCGCTCGACGCTGGAGCTGTACCGCTCGGCGCTCGCGCTGCGCCGCGAACTGCCCGGGCTCGGTGACGGGCCGATGGCCTGGCTGGCCGCCCCGGACGGGGTGCTGGCCATCTCCCGGCCGGGGTTCGTCTGTACGCTCAACACGCTCGGCCGGGAGGTGGAACTCCCCGTTCCGGGGCGGCCGGTGCTCGCCACGGACGACCCGGTCGTCGACAGCGGCGCGGTCGTCGAGAGCAGCACGGTGCGGATCGCGGCCGACAGCTGTGTGTGGTGGGCAGTTTGAGTGAGATGGAACCGGAACCAGTGCATCCGACGCAGTCCCAGCCCCGCCCCCCGACCGCCCGCCTCGCCGACATCGCCGCGCAGGCGGGGGTCAGCGAGGCGACGGTCAGCCGGGTGCTCAACGGGAAGCCCGGCGTGGCGGCGGGCACCCGGCAGTCCGTACTGGCCGCGCTGGACGTGCTCGGCTACGAGCGTCCGGTGCGGCTGCGGCAGCGCAGCGAGGGCCTGGTGGGGCTGATCACACCCGAGTTGGAGAACCCGATCTTCCCGGCGTTCGCGCAGGTCATCGGGCAGGCGCTGACCCGGCAGGGGTACACGCCGGTGCTGGCGACGCAGACGCCGGGCGGCTCCACCGAGGACGAGCTGACGGAGATGCTGGTGGACCGCGGGGTCTCCGGGATCATCTTCGTCTCCGGGCTGCACGCCGACACCTCCGCCGACCCGCAGCGCTACGAGCGGCTGCGGGCGCGGGGGGTGCCGTTCGTGCTCATCAACGGCTTCTCGCCACGGGTACGGGCGCCGTTCGTCTCACCGGACGACCGGGCCGCGATGCGGCTGGCGATCACTCACCTCGCGTCGCTGGGGCACGAGCGGATCGGGCTCG
The DNA here is from genome assembly GCF_001418495.1 of Streptomyces pathocidini. Taxonomy (GTDB): domain Bacteria; phylum Actinomycetota; class Actinomycetes; order Streptomycetales; family Streptomycetaceae; genus Streptomyces; species Streptomyces pathocidini. Next base: position 11,074 of record NZ_LIQY01000237.1, read on the forward strand.
CGCTGGGGCCGGAGCGGTTCGTTCCGGTGCAGCGGAAGATCGAGGGCTTTCTGCGCGCCATGGAGGAGAGCCTCGGGGTGCCGGCGGCGCGGGCGCGACAGCTCGTACAGCACTCGCTGTTCACGCTGGAGGGCGGGCAGGCGGCGGCCGGGGCGCTGATCGAGCGGGGCTGTACGGCGGTGGTGTGCGCGAGCGACATGATGGCGCTGGGCGCGGTGCGGGCCGGGCGGCAGCTCGGTCTCGACGTGCCGGGGCAGCTGTCGGTGATCGGTTTCGACGACTCGCCGCTGATCGCCTTCACCGATCCTCCACTGACGACGATCCGGCAGCCGGTGCCCGCGATGGGGCAGGCCGCGGTGCGTGCGCTGCTGGAGGAGATCGGGGGGACGCCGGCCCCGCACACCGAGTTCGTCTTCCTTCCTGAGCTGGTAGTTCGCGGGTCGACGGCGGCCGTCCCCCAGGGGGCGGGGGTCCTCCCTGAGGCGTAGCGTGGGTGAAGAAGAACCGACCGGCGAATGATCTGCAGAAGGCCTGGATCTGGCAGACTGTCGCACTATGGGTGAAGCGACTGTGAGGACTCGGGAAGGCAGCCGGACTGCCGCTCCGTCACCCATCGAGGAGCGTTCGGACCATCCGGCGCAGCGGTCGCGTGCCAGGTCGGAACGGTGGGACCGGTTGAACCGGTGGCGGACTCCGCGCAGGCCGCGCCTGTGGTTCGAGGTCCTCCTCATCGCCGTCAGCTACTGGACCTATTCGCTGGTCCGCAACGCCGTCCCGGAGCAGAAGCGGGCGGCGCTCTCCAACGCCGACTGGATCTGGCGCGCGGAGCACGCGCTGGGGATCGCGGTGGAGAAGACGGTCAACCACGCGGTGAACTCCGTGGAGTGGCTGATCGTCGGCATGAACTACTACTACGCGACGCTGCACTTCATCGTCACCATCGGTGTACTGGTGTGGCTCTACCGTGCGCACCCGGGCCGTTACGCGGCGGCACGGCTGGCGCTCTTCGCCACCACGGGGGTGGCGCTGCTGGGCTACTACCTCTATCCGCTGGCGCCGCCGCGGCTGATGTCGGGCGAGGGGTTCGTCGACACGGTGCTGGTGCACGGCACGTGGGGCTCGATGGCCTCGGGCAATCTGGCGTCGGTGTCCAACCAGTACGCGGCGATGCCGTCGATGCACATCGGGTGGTCGGTGTGGTGCGGACTGATCATCGCGGCGCTGGCGCGGCCGCCGTGGGCAAAGGTGCTGGGCGTCCTCTACCCGGCGACGACGCTGCTGGTCATCGTCGCCACCGCCAACCACTTCTGGCTGGACGCGGTCGGCGGCCTGCTGTGCCTGGCCTTCGGCTTCGCCGTCTCCTTCGCGTGGTACGCCCACCTCCCCCACCGCCTCCCGCGCCACGTCCCGACCGACGAACCGGAACTCGAACTCCGGCCGGTGGCGTAGCCCCTCCGGGGCGGGGCTCCTGTAGAGACCTCCGTCCGTTGCGGCGGGTTCGGCTCCCCCGGCTGCCGCCGGGAGGCGCCCAACCCGGCCGGGCGGAGGCACCCCACCCAGGCCGCACCGCAGTGATCCGCGCCACCGCGGCGGATGTCTTCCCACCGGTCGGTGAACGGCCTCCCGCCGCAGCAGAGTGCTCGGCGTCCGGCGGCGCGAGGTCGGTGAGCGACCTCCCGCCGCAGCAGGGTGCTTGGCATTCGGCTGTGCGCAGCGCAAAACCCTCCCGCCTCGACGGCGGGCGAGTGGCCGACGACGGTGGCGTGGCCCGGTGGCGCCCAGCAGACCGCAACCAGGCCCCCGCGCGCTCAGCCGCAAACCTAGGCGTCGTAGAACAACTCCTCCACCACCGTGCGTGCCCGTCTGGTCACTCGGCGGTAGTCGTCCAGCATCTCGCCCACCCGGCCGGGGCCGTAGCCCAGGTAGCGGCCCGCGGCGGCCAGTTCGCGGCCGTCGGTGGGGAAGGTGTCGCCGGGGCGGCCGCGGACGAGGGTGACCGCGTTGCGGACGCGGGTGGCCAGCACCCAGGCCTCGTCGAGGACTTCGGCGTACTCGCCGGACAGCAGCCCGGCCGTCTCGGCGGCCCGCAGCGCCTCACGCGTACGGGTCGTGCGCAGGCCCGGCTCCTCCCAGCCGTGCCGCAGCTGGAGCAGCTGCACGGTCCACTCCACGTCGGACAGCCCGCCGCGCCCCAGCTTGGTGTGTGTCGTGCGGTCCGCGCCGCGCGGCAACCGCTCGGACTCCATGCGGGCCTTGAGGCGGCGGATCTCCCGCACGGCCTCCTCGCCCAGGCCCTGGGCTGGGTAGCGCAGCGGGTCGATCAGTTCGGTGAACCGCGCCCCCAGGTCGGCGTCGCCCGCCACGGGCTCGGCCCGCAGCAGCGCCTGGCTCTCCCAGACCAGCGACCAGCGCCGGTAGTACGCGGCGTACGAGGCAAGGCTGCGCACCAGTGGCCCCGACTTCCCCTCCGGCCGCAGGTCGGCGTCGATGGGCAGCGGCGGGTCGGCGGTGGGGAGTTGGAGCAGCCGCCGCATCTCGTTGGCGACGGCGAACGCCGCCTCGGCCGCCTCCTGTTCGCCGACCCCGTCGCGCGGTTCGTGCACGAACAGGACGTCCGCGTCGGAGCCGTAGCTCAGTTCGTGCCCGCCGAAGCGGCCCATGCCGATCACCGTGAAGCGGGTGGGCAGTTCGTCATCCCACTTGTCGCGCACGGCGGCCCGCAGCGCGCCCGCGATGGTGGCCGCGTTGAGGTCGCTGACAGCGCCGCCGACCAGGTCGGCCGACCAGCCGTGGTCGGTCTCGGCGGGGCTCAGCTCGGTGCCGTACGCCCCGATGATGTCGGTCGCGGCGGTGCGGAACAGCTCGCGCCGCCGCACGCCGCGCGCGGCGGCGATCGCCTGCTCGCCGCCGTCGGCACGCCCGACTGCGGCGAGGATCTCCTGCTCCAGAAGGTCCCGCCCGCGCGGCTTGAGCCCCTCGGGGTCGCCGAGCAGGGCGACGGCCTCGGGCGCCCGCAGCAGCAGGTCGGGCGCGAACCGCCCGGCGGACAGCACCCGCGCCAGGTTCTCGGCGGCCGCGCCCTCGTCCCGCAGCAGCCGCAGGTACCACGGCGTCTTGCCCAAGGCGTCGGAGACCTTGCGGAAGTTGAGGAGCCCGGCGTCGGGGTCGGCGGAGTCGGCGAACCAGCCGAGCAGCACCGGCAGCAGCGTGCGCTGGATCGCGGACTTGCGGGTCACGCCCGAGGCCAGCGCCTCCAAGTGGCGCAGGGCGGAGGCCGGGTCGGCGTATCCGAGCGCCTCCAGGCGCTGGCGCGCGGCGCGCGGGGACAACCGCGCCTCGGCGGATTCCAGGTCGGCCACGGCGTCCAGCAGCGGCCGGTAGAACAACTTCTCGTGCAGCCGCCGGACCTCGCGCGCGTGGCGCCGCCACTCGGCGTGCAGGGTGGCGACGGGCTCGCTGCCGGCGGGCCAGCCGTAGCTGCGGGCCAGGGAGCGGCCCAGGCGGCGCAGGTCGGCCTCGTCCTCGGGGATCAGATGGGTGCGGCGCAGCTTGTGGAGCTGGATGCGGTGCTCCAGGGAGCGCAGGAAGCGGTAGGCGGCGTCGAGGGAGGCGGCGTCGGCCCGCCCCACGTAGCCGCCGGCGGCCAGCGCGCCCAGCGCTTCGAGGGTGGTGGCGCTGCGCAGCGTGGCGTCGGCGCGGCCGTGCACGAGTTGCAGCAGCTGCACGGCGAACTCCACGTCCCGCAGGCCCCCGGGGCCGAGCTTCAGCTCGCGTTCGAGCCGGTCGGCGGGGATGTTGTCGACCACGCGGCGCCGCATCTGCTGCACGTCGGCGACGAAGTTCTCCCGTTTGGCGGCCTGCCAGACCATCGGCGCGACCGCGTCCACGTACTCCTGACCCAGCGTCAGGTCTCCGGCGACGGGGCGGGCCTTGAGGAGGGCCTGGAACTCCCAGGTCTTGGCCCAGCGCTGGTAGTACGCGAGATGGCTGGAGAGGGTCCGCACGAGCGGCCCGTTGCGGCCCTCGGGCCGCAGGTTGGCGTCGACGGGCCAGATGGCGCCTTCGGCCGTGGTGTCGGAGCAGATCCGCATCATGTGCGAGGCGAGCCGGGTCGCGGCCTGGAGGGCCTTGCCCTCGTCGGCCCCGGCCGCGGCCCCGTCAGCGGTTCCGGCCGCTACCCCGTCGGCGGCCTCGGCGACGAAGATGACGTCCACGTCCGACACGTAGTTCAGTTCCTGGCCCCCGCACTTGCCCATCGCGATCACCGCGAGCCGGCAGGCGGCGGCGTCCTGGGGCGCCTCGGCCCCGGCGAGGGCGAGGGCGGCGCGCAGGGTGGCGGTGGCCAGGTCGGCCAACTCGGCGGCGGTGTCGGCCAGATCGGTCGTCCCGCACACGTCGCGCGCGGCGATCGTCAGCAGGCAGCGGCGGTAGGCGGCCCGCAGCTGGTCGCGGTCGGCCACCCCGTCCAGCAGGTCCTCGAACTCCGCGACGCCCGGGTGCAGATCGGCCGACTCGTAGGTGACGAGGGTGTGCCAGTCGAGGGGGTGCCGGGCGAGGTGGTCGCCGAGCGCCTCGGAGGCGCCGAGCACCCCGAGCAGCCGGTCGCGCAGCGGCTTGGCGGTCACAAGCGTGTCGAGCAGCGTGTGCGCCTCGGCGCCCTGCCCCTCCAGCGCCTCGACCAGCCGCACCAGGCCGGCCAGCGCCTGGTCGGGATCGGCGGTGCCGCCCAGCGCGTCGAGCAGCACCGGGTCGGAGCGGACGGCGGACAGGCCCGGGCTCTCCAGCAGCCGGGCGGCGGCGGATGGGTCGGTGAAGCCATGCCGGAGCAGCTGCGTGAACGTGCTGCTCCTACGCCCCGGCGCCGTCATTCCCGGTCCTCCCGTCCGCCCGCCCACTCAGGCCCGACCACGGCCCAGATCAAGGTCCGCCTCAGAGCCTAATCGCAGTCGCCACAACCCGAGAGAGCCTGTGGATACCGACGGTTACCGATGAATCCCGCCCGCTGGCGGGGTCGGTACCGGAAAGGGACGATTACGGAAGCCAGGAGGTCGAGGACATGGTCGACGATACGGCGGGCAAGCGGAACACCGCGGACCGGCAGCCGCGGGCCGAGGTGAACACCGACTACAGCGAAGCCGAGGCGGTGGCGAGGCCGTGGCCCGAGGTCGCCGCGCTCCTCGAGGAGGCCGAGCTGTTCTGGATCTCCACGGTCCGCCCCGACGGCCGCCCCCACGTGACCCCGCTGCCCGCGGTGTGGTTGGACAGCTCACTGCACTTCTGCACCGGCGCGGAGGAACGCAAGGGCCGCAACCTCGCAGAGAACCCGGAGACCGTCCTGACCACGGGCAACAACACCTGGGACCGGGGCTACGACGTGGTGGTCGAGGGAGCGGCGGTACGCGTCGCCGACGACGCCCGGTTGCGCGTCCTGGCCGCGGCCTGGGAGGCGAAGTACGGGGAGTTCTGGCACTTCGAGGCCCACGACGGCTACTTCCACCACGGCCGGGGCCGCGCCGTGGTCTACGAGGTGGCGCCGCGTACGGTCTTCGGCTTCGGCAAGGGCAGCCCGTTCAGCCAGACGCGCTGGCGCTTCGCGTAGTACGCGGCGCTTCCCGGGCATCCCCGGGGGTCCCCGCATGCCTCGCGATCCCCGGAAACGGAACGCCCACCGGAACGGAACTCCCCCGGAAACGCGCGAGGGCGGCGGGCGGCCAACGCCGCCCGCCGCCCCGCGCGTTGGGTCACGCCTGGGCCGGCGCCAGCTTGGGGTTCGGCCCGTGGGCGTTGTCACCCTGGTCGCCCTCGAGGACGGTGAAGACGAGCAGCGCGATCCAGCCGAGGATCGGCACGATCCCGATCAGGATCCACCACCCCGACCGGTCGGTGTCGTGCAGCCGCCGCACGGTCACGGCAAGGCTCGGGAGAAGGACGGCGAGGCTGTAGACGAGGCTGAGGAGGCTGATGTCCAGAGCGCTGTCGGCAGCGGTCAGCACGATGCTGATGACCGTGCTGAACAGCGCGAACATCCAGTATTCCTTGCGACGCGCACGACCGCTGAACGTCACGTACTTCTTGAGAACGGCCAGGTACCAGTTCATTCGTGGTCCCCCCACGGACAATGAAACCGCGGCCTGTCCCTGTGATCAGGCCGTCGTTGGGAGCTGGACCTTATGCGGTCCTTACCTTGCAGGTCAAACCCATTGACCGATCAAAGCACCGGCAGGTTCTCGCGCAGCTCGAACGGGGTGACCTCGGAGCGGTACTTCTCCCACTCCTGCTTCTTGTTGCGGAGGAAGAAGTCGAAGACGTGCTCGCCCAGGGTCTCGGCGACCAGGTCGCTGCGCTCCATCAGGGCGATGGCCTCGCCCAGGTTCTGCGGCAGCGGCTGGATGCCCATCGCGCGGCGCTCGGCGTCGGTCAGCGCCCACACGTCGTCCTCGGCGCCGGCCGGGAACTCGTACCCCTCCTCGACGCCCTTGAGGCCGGCCGCGAGCAGCACCGCGTAGGCGAGGTACGGGTTGGCGCCGGAGTCCAGGGAGCGGACCTCGACGCGGGTCGAACCGGTCTTGCCCGGCTTGTACATCGGCACGCGGATCAGCGCGGAGCGGTTGTTGTGGCCCCAGCAGATGTACGAGGGAGCCTCGCCGCCGGCGCCCGCAGTGCGCTGCGAGCCGCCCCAGATGCGCTTGTAGGAGTTGACCCACTGGTTGGTGACCGCGGAGATCTCGCCGGCGTGGTGCAGCAGGCCCGCGATGAAGGAGCGGCCCACCTTGGAGAGCTGGTACTCGGAGCCGGACTCGTGGAAGGCGTTTCGGTCTCCCTCGAAGAGGGAGAGGTGGGTGTGCATTCCGGAGCCGGGGTACTCCGAGAACGGCTTCGGCATGAACGTGGCCTGGACGCCCTGCTCCAGCGCGACCTGCTTCATGATGAGCCGGAAGGTCATGATGTTGTCGGCGGTCGACAGCGCGTCCGCGTACCGCAGGTCGATCTCCTGCTGGCCCGGGGCGCCCTCGTGGTGCGAGAACTCCACGGAGATGCCCATGGATTCGAGCATGGTGATGGCCTGGCGGCGGAAGTCCATGCCGACGTTGGTCGGGGTGTGGTCGAAGTACCCGGAGGAGTCCGCGGGGACCGGGCGCGAGCCGTCGACCGGCTTGTCCTTGAGCAGGAAGAACTCGATCTCGGGGTGGGTGTAGAAGGTGAAGCCGAGGTCGGAGGTCTTGGCGAGGATGCGCTTGAGGACGTAGCGCGGGTCCGCGTACGAGGGGGAGCCGTCGGGCATCAGGATGTCGCAGAACATCCGTGCCGTGCCGGGGGCTTCCGCGCGCCACGGGATGATCTGGAAGGTGCTCGGATCCGGCTTGGCGATCATGTCGGACTCGTAGACCCGGGCGAAGCCCTCGATCGCCGACCCGTCGAACCCCATACCCTCGTCGAAGGCCTGCTCGAGCTCGGCCGGCGCCACCGCGACCGACTTCAGAAAGCCCAGCACGTCGGTGAACCACAGGCGCACAAAGCGGATGTCGCGCTCTTCGAGCGTCCGGAGCACGAACTCCTGCTGCTTATCCATGATTCCTATCCTCGCAGGTCAGACGCTGTCTGTTAAACACATCT
>NZ_LIQY01000238.1 GCF_001418495.1 Streptomyces pathocidini
GCCTCCGGGTCCAGCGGGAAGGTGGCGACCGTATCCGTGATGTCCTCCAGCGCCTCCAGGATCTGCTCGGCGCCGCGGCGTACGAAGTGCTCGTGGGGGCCGGTGGCGGGCGGCCAGGCGTCGAGGGCGGCCTCCGGCTCCTCCCAGTGGGGCGCGCGGCCCTCGCGGATGTCGGTGGCCGCCCGGTCCGCGGCCGCCAGCAGGGCCGCGGCGAAGCGGTCCGCGGCGGGGAGAGGGCGGGCGTCGGGGCCCGGCAGGTGGGCTTCCAGGACCATCGCGGACCGCCCCAGCGCGGCCACCGCGTCGTTGGCGTCGTCGGCTGCCGTACGGGTCAGCCCGGGGTGGCGCACGGGCTCCAACTTGGCGCGGGCCAGTGCCTGTTCCCAGGCGGCGCGGGCGCCGCGATCGGCGAGGAGGGCCTCCCGTACGTCCTCCGGAGCGGCCTGGGAGGGGCTGGTCCCCACGGCCGTGCTGCCGAGACCGGCTCCCAGGACGCCCGCCGGGCTGGCGTACCGCCCGAGCACCGCCGCCGCGTACCGCAGGTCCGCCGCCAGCCAGTCGGCCAGGCGGTCCAGCAGGCGCGGGGTCTCCCAGGCCGGGAAGGCGAGGTAGGAGACCATCGCGAGGGCGCCGCCCAGCAGCGTGAGCAGGACCCGGTCCGGCACCGTCTGCTGCCACTCCGAGCCGCCCATGCCGAGCAGGAAGACGACGTACGCGGCCACGCACGCCTGCGTGAGCATGTAGCCGGTGCGCATCGAGAGGTACATGAGGCCGACGAAGACCACCGCCAGGACGGCCGAGAAGTACGCGCCCGGCCTGACCAGTTGGACCACGCCGGTGGCGACGACCACCCCGGCCACGGTTCCGGTGAAACGGGCCACCACGCGCGCGTACGTCTGGTGGAAGTCGGGCCGCATCACCATCACCGAGCACATGGGCGCCCAGTAGCTGTGCCCCAGGTGCAGGGCCGTGCCCAGGACGTAGCCGAGCGAGGTGACGGCGCTGACGCGCAGCGCGTGCCGCAGGACGGGCGAGTCCCAGCGGAAGGCGCGGCGCACGGAGCGCGCCGCGACCGGGACCAGGGCTCTCAGGGACGGGCGCAGGAGGGGCGCGGCGCCGGTCTCCGCGCCGTTCCCCGTGGCGAAGGAGACGGCCGGGGCCCCGGATCCGTCGCCCGCCGTCTCCAGGGCCTCGCCCAGGAGGGCCACGAGACGGGCCGCCGACCGCTTCGCGGCGCCGGTCGGCACGCCCGCCTCCTTGGCCCGTAGCGCCTCCACGGTCGCCGGGTCCACGCGCGCGGGCTCTCCGGAGCGGATGGAGTGGGCCGCCGCGTCCAGGACGGCGGCCGCGGCCGCGAGCAGTTCCCGGGCGCGGTCCCGCTCGGGGCCCTCGGCGGCGGCGCCGACGGCCGGGTCGGCGAGCGAGGCGAGCACGGGCCGGATGCGCTCGGCCAGGGCGCGGCTGCCGTGCAGTTCGGCGGGGCGCCTGCGCGCCTGCCGGGGCGAGACGGCGGCCGCGCTGCGGGCGGTCATCAGCGGTTCGGGGTCGAAGGGCGCGGCCGGGTCGTGGCGCAGCCGTCGTGCGTAGTCGGCGACGCCCGCGAACGCGTCGGCCAGCGCGTCGCGTTGGGCGCCCCAGCGGCGGATCGGGAACAGCAGGATCAGCACGGCCTGGACGAGGGCGCCGAAGGCGATCACCCCGGCGTGGCTCAGGGCCCCCAGGACGCTGGTCGGGATCGTGACCGTGACCAGCATGATCCCGACCGTGAGGCTCGCCACCACACCGGAGGTGGGTCCGACGGCCCAGGCGAGGCCCGCCAGGAAGGTCCACGCGGCCAGCAGCAGCACGAACAGCGCGTCGTGCGAGGCCGCCAGATAGCCGAGGAAGGTGCTTAGCGCGAGACCTCCGCCCGCGACCAGCGCCAGCACGGCGCGCGGCCGCCAGCTGTGCTGGAAGGTCGCCATCCCGGCCGCGAAGGCGCCGAACGCGGAGGACGCGGCGAAGCCGGGTGACTCCAGCCACAGGGTCAGGAAGACGACGACCGCCACCCCCAGGGCGCCCCGCAGCGCGACCAGGGGCTCCAGCCGTGCCCGCTCCAGGGTCAGCCCGGAGCGCGCCGTCTCCCGCAGCGCGCGCAGCAACCTCATGCCCGTACCCCCTCCCCCGCCGGCGCCGCTTCCCTTGGCCCCGCGCTCAGTGGTCCCCGCCCTCGTCGATCAGGCGGCGCACCTCCCGGTCGATCAGCCCGAGCCGGGCCTCCGCGACCAGGGGCACGGCGCGCCGCTGCCGCCGGGCCTCGTGGAGATCGATGTCCACGGTGACCAGCGCAGGCTCCCACCTGGGGGCCTGCGCGACGACCGCCCCCCTGGGGTCGACGACCCGCGAACCGCCCCAGAAGGAGGCGCCGTTCTCGTTCCCGACCCGGTTCACGAACACCACCCAGGCCTGGAGCATACGGGCGGTGTACGACAGCAGGGTGTCCCAGTAACTGCCGGTGTCCATGGCTTCGGGGTCCAGGCCGGCGGCGCTGTTCGTCGGTACGACGATGACCTCCGCCCCGTCCTGCACCGCCAGCCAGGGCAGCACGGGCTGCCACGCGTCGTTGCACACCAGCGTCGCGGCCCGGCCGCGCCCGCCCGGCAGGTCGTACGCGCGCAGGTTCTGCCCCGGGCTGACGTGCTTGCGCTCCTCCCAGGCCAGGTAGTTGGGCAGGTACAGCTTGCGGTGGGCGTGCAGCAGGGCGCCGCCGGCGTAGTACGCGGAGGTGTTGTACGCGCGGAGGGCGGTGTGCTCGTGGAAGCCGACGAGCACGTCCGGGCCGGGGGCGCTGAGCTCCGCCAGGCGCGGGTCCTTGGCCTCGATCGAGGTGTCCTGGCGCAGGGCCCCGAGGTGGTAGCCGTGGAGGCTCAGCTCGGGGAAGACGACCAGGTCGCTGCCGTGGGCCCCGGCCTGCTCGATCTGGTCGCGGGCGGTGGCGAGGTTGGCGTCCACGTCGCCCAGGGCGCAGTCGGTCTGCGCCAGCGCGATTCGCATGGGGTGCCCCCTCAGTCGCTTCCACAGGGTGGACATACGTCCTGTTTTCGGCCCGTTTGCCACCTTGCCACAGCTCCGCCGGCCCTGCCGCCGACTCCGCGGCGGGGGCGGGGGTTCAGGGGCTGAAGCCCCGTCCCGGAGGGCCGCCCGCACCGCACCCCGCGGCGCGGGCACCGGGGTCCGGGGACGGAGTCCCCGGACCTCATCCCGCCACGACGGCGAGCGGCCTCGCGTGCCGGAGCCCGCCGGCGCCGAACCCGCCCCTCGCGGTCTCCGGCCGGGCGGGATCCGCGGTCGCCGGGTGACAAGGGTCACGGCTCGGCGGCAGCGGCGGCCCGCTGCCGCCGTCAAGGCCGCGCGGGAGGTGGTGCCGCCGCCGTACTCCTCCAGGTGGGGCGCCCCGTCAGCCCCTCGGTAGCGGTACGGACACGCGCCGTGCACGTGCATCGGCTCATGCAGGGGCACGTGAACGCGGCTATGATCCCCGGCAGTTGACCGCGTAGACCCGGGGGGATCCTGTGCAGCACCCGTACCGGAACGGCATGGCGGCCACGGAACTCCAGGGTGTCGCCTGGCGGAAGAGCCTGCGCAGCAACTCCCAGGGTGCGTGTGTGGAGTTGGCCAAGCTGCCGGGCGGCGAGGTCGCGGTCCGCAACTCCCGCTTCCCGGACGGGCCCGCGCTCGTCTACGCCCCGGCGGAGGTCGAGGCGCTGATCCTCGGCGTCAAGGACGGGGAGTTCGACGACCTCGTACGCGACTGAGGCGACGTACGCGGCCAAGGCGCCGCCCGCTCGCGGTCATGCAGCCCCACGCGCGGTCACGTGGCCGACGGCAGCCGGAAAAGGGCCCAGACGACCTTGCCGCGCAAGGTCCCGGCCAGCGGATGCCAGCCCCAGCTGTCGCTGAACGCCTCGACCAGATAGAGCCCCCGCCCCGACTCCGCCGAGGCGTCGGGGTCCGGCACGTCGCTCGACGGGCCCCCCGAAGGGGGCGGGGCCGGCGGTGCGACCGGGCTCGTACCGCTGGGGTCCCGTACGGCGCACACCAACCGCGAGGTCCAGCGCATCAGATGGAGTCGGACCGGCGCGTCCAGGTTGACCTGGGAGTCCATGACGGCCGTGGCCGGGTCGCCCGGGAGCGCGTGGCGCAGGGCGTTGGTGACCAGTTCCGAAACGACCAGCGCGACGGTGTCGAACTGCTCGTCCAGTTCCCACCGTCCGAGCGCGCTCTGGGTGAACTGGCGAGCGCCTTTGACCGATTCGTAGCGCGGTGTGAGCGAACACGAAACGGAACACGACACACTTGACTGGTCGATGGGAGGGAGGCCCTGCCTCAACGGCTCGAGCATGGTCGATCCTTCGGTCCCCATGCGTGGCACTCCTGGCCCTTATAGGAAACGGTCAAGGTGGCGCGCTGTGCTCGATGGCCATCGTTCCCAATGCGCACGGCAGATGCAAGGGCAGATGCACGTGCACGCGCCGAACTTGCCAATATTTCTTCGCTTTTGCACCAATTCTTCTGACGGCTGGATGCTCACTCTTGACCGCCGTCTTCCTCTATCTGTAATCAGTCAGGCACGCAACGGAGCCCGGAGGTGGCAGACTTCGGGCCATTGACGGTCGCAGCGCACCACCAACGGAGACGGGCAGTCGGGACATGGGCTCAGAGCAGTCGGAGCGGGGAACGGACGGTGCGAGCGGCTCGATGGTGCGGCGCATCCTGCTCGGCTCCCAACTCAGGCGGCTCCGCGAGTCACGCGGCGTCACCAGGGAGGCGGCCGGATACGCGATCCGCGCGTCCGAGTCCAAGATCAGCCGCATGGAGCTGGGCCGGGTCAGCTTCAAGGCGCGCGACATCGCGGACCTCCTCACCCTCTACGGCGTCGCCGATCAGGACGAGCGCGACGCCCTGCTGAGCCTGGTCCGCGAGGCGAACGCGGCCGGCTGGTGGCACAGCTACGGCGACGTGCTGCCGGGCTGGTTCCAGACCTATGTAGGCCTGGAAGGCGCGGCCTCGCTGATCCGCTCCTATGAAGTCCAGTTCGTCCACGGCCTGTTGCAGACCGAGGACTACGTCCACGCCGTCGTCGTCCGCGGCCAGCCCGACGCCTCCCCGGTCGAGGTCGAGCGGCGCGTGGCGCTGCGCCTGGAGCGCCAGAAGCTGCTCACCGCGGAGAACGGACCCGACTTCCACCTCGTACTCGACGAGGCCGCCCTGCACCGGCCGTACGGCGGCGCCGAGGTGATGCGCGGCCAGCTGCTGCACCTCATCGAGGCCTCCGAGCGCCCCAACCTGACCCTCCAGGTCATGCCGTTCGACTTCGGCGGCCATGCGGGCGAGAGCGGCGCCTTCAGCCTCCTCCGCTTTCCCGAGTCCGACCTCTCCGACGTCGTCTACCTGGAGCAGCTGACCAGCGCGCTGTATCTCGACAAGCGCGAGGAGGTCGCCCACTACGAGCGCGCGATGCGCCGCCTCCACGACGGCAGCCTGAGCCCCTCCGCCAGCCGCGACCTGTTGCACGGAATCCACCAACGTGCCTGATACGTCAGTACGATGACCGACCAGCAGGAGCAGGAGCAGGAGCAGGAGCAGGAGCAGGAGCAGGAGCAACGCAGACGCGTCCGTGGGCGTCGCGCAGGCGACCCGGCCTCCAGACAGGGATGGCAATGTCCTACTTCACAGACCTGGCCCACCAGTACATAGACGGCGCGTGGCAGACCGGCAGCGGCTCCTGGGACATCATCGACTTCAATCCGTACAACGGGGAGAAGCTCGCCTCGATCACCATCGCCACCGTCGACGAGGTCGACCAGGCCTACCGGGTGGCGGAGCGCGTCCAGCCCGCGTGGGGCCGGACCAATCCCTACAAGCGCCGCCTCGTCCTCGAGCGGGTTCTCAGGGCGGTCGAGGACCACGAGCCGGAGATCACCGAGGCGATCATCGCCGAACTGGGCGGCACCCGCGCCAAGGCCGCCTTCGAGATCCACCTCGCCAAGGAGTTCCTGCGCGAGGCGATGCAGCTGGCGCTGCGGCCCGAGGGCCGGATCCTCCCCTCGCCCACGGACGGCAAGGAGAACCGCCTCTACCGCCTCCCGGTCGGCGTCGTCGGCGTCATCAGCCCCTTCAACTTCCCGTTCCTGCTGTCGATCAAGTCGGTCGCCCCGGCGCTCGCACTCGGCAACGCGGTGGTCCTCAAGCCGCACCAGAACACGCCCGTCGTCGGCGGGACCCTGGTGGCCAAGGTCTTCGAAGACGCGGGCCTGCCCGCCGGGCTGCTCAACGTCGTGATCACCGACATCGCCGAGATAGGCGACGCCCTCGTGGCGCATCCGGTACCCAAGGTCATCTCCTTCACCGGCTCCGACAAGGTGGGGCGGCACGTCGCGACCGTCTGCGCGGCCAACTTCAAGCGGTGCGTGCTCGAACTCGGCGGCAACAGCGCCCTGATCGTCCTGGACGACGCCGACCTCGACTACGCGGTGGACGCCGCGGTCTTCAGCCGGTTCGTCCACCAGGGCCAGGTCTGCATGGCGGCCAACCGCGTGCTCGTGGACCGCTCGGTGGAGCCGGAGTTCACCGAGAAGTTCGTGGCCAAGGTCAGGACCCTCAGGGCGGGGGACCCCGCCGACCCCGAGACCCACCTCGGCCCGCTGATCAACGGCTCGCAGGTCGAGGCCGTTTCGGCCCTCGTGGAGACCACGGTCGAGGCGGGCGCCACGGTCCTGCTGCGCGGCCGCACCGAGGGCAACGTGATGACCCCGACCGTCCTCACCGGCGTCGCGGCCGACTCGCCCGCCCTCGCCCAGGAGATCTTCGGGCCGGTGGCGATCGTGGTGCCTTTCGACGGCGAGGACGAGGCCGTCCGCATCGCCAACGACACCCCGTACGGCCTGAGCGGCGCGGTGCACACCGGCGACGTCGAGCGCGGGGTGCGGATCGCCCAGCGGATTCACGCCGGCATGATCCACATCAACGACAGCACGGTCCACGACGAGCCGATCGTGCCGTTCGGCGGCGAGAAGCACTCCGGTATCGGGCGGTTGAACGGGGACGCGATGGTCGACTCCTTCACCACACAGAAGTGGATCTCGATCCAGCACGGGCGCAGCGCGTTCCCGTTCTAGGGCGGGGCCAGGACGGGATCCGGGGGTCCGGGGCCCGTACGCGGCCGGAGCCGAGTGTGTACGCGGCCGGCCCGAGCGGCGGCATCCCGGGGTGGCCATAACCTGGACCGTATGTCAGCAATCCGCCTCCTCGTGCTCGGCGCGGTCCGCATGCACGGCCGGGCGCACGGCTACCAGGTGCGCAACGACCTGGAGTACTGGGGCGCCCACGAGTGGTCCAATGCCAAGCCCGGGTCGATCTACCACGCGCTCAAGCAGATGGCCAAGCAGGGCCTGCTGCACGCCCACGAGATCGCCCCGAGCACGGCGGGCGGCCCGCCTCGTACGGAGTACGAGGTCACGGATGTGGGCCAGGACGAGTACTTCAAGCTCCTGCGTGCGGCGCTGTCCCAGCACGACCGGAAGATCGACGAGTTGACGGCCGGCATCGGCGTCATGGTCGACCTTCCCCGCGCGGAGGCGGTGGCCCTCCTCAAGGAGCGGGTCCGCGGCCTGGAGCAGTGGCGCGCGGCCGTCACCGAGCACTATGTGCCCGAGGAGGGCGTCCAGTCGATCGGCCACATCGGCGAGATCATGAACATGTGGCTGCACTCCGCCGACAGCGGCGCCGAGTGGACCCGCGGCCTGATCCAGAGGATCGAGGGCGGCGCCTACACCTTCGCAGGCGAGGGCGAGCCGTTCGTGGGCGTGCTGCCGGAGGGTGTGGAGAACCCGTTCGCGACGGGGCCCGCTCCGGATCCGGAGCGCGATTAATCAAGTTTGACCAATGGGCCGGACCCGGTTACTTTCGAGATCTAGTCAATTTTGACTAATGATCGAGAGGTGGGTTTCCGGTGACTGGTTCCGGGGCGGCGATCGCCGTCGAAGGGCTGCGCAAGAGGTACGGCGACACCTGGGCGCTGGACGGCCTCGACCTGACCGTTCCGGCGGGCACGGTCCACGGGGTCCTCGGACCCAACGGCGCCGGGAAGAC
>NZ_LIQY01000239.1 GCF_001418495.1 Streptomyces pathocidini
CGGCCGCGGCAGCTCGGCGTGGTCGCCCGTGCCGACGCTGGCCAGTGCCCGCTCCGCCGTCCCTCGGGGCAGGGCCCCTGGGCGCCCTAGTCTCACCGGCGGCCTCCTGACATGTCCGTGCGCTGGTTCGCGGTGGTTCCGTAGTGCGCGGTGCTCGGTCCGCGGACCACCACAGCCCGATTCGTTGTCCGTGCATCAAAGTTGACCAGTCCGCGCGCGCCTTCGGGCCGTTTTCCCGAAGGTCACCGTCGAATGGCCGGGCATTTTCACGGAACCTCCGCTTCTGACGACCGTCAGTGCGTCAACACAACCCTCAGCGCCTCAACACAACCGGCACCACCGTCAGCGCCCCAGCACGACCAGGTCGTCGCGGTGCACGACCTCCCGCTCGTAGGCCGGGCCGAGCTCGCGCGCCAGGTCCCGGGTGGAGCGGCCGAGGAGCAGGGGGATCTCCTTGGCGTCGAAGTTGACGAGCCCGCGGGCCACGGCCCGCCCCTCGCCGTCCCGCAGCTCGACCGGGTCGCCCGCGCTGAAGTCGCCCTCCACGGAGGCGATCCCGGCGGGCAGCAGCGAAGTGCGGCGCTGCACCACGGCCCGTACCGCGCCGTCGTCGAGGGTCAGGGCGCCGCGCGGCGCCGAGGCGTGGGCGAGCCACAGGAGGCGGCCCGCGGAGCGGCGCCCGGTGCTGTGGAAGTACGTGCCGGTGGCCCGGCCCGCGAGCGCGTCGGCCGCGTGGACGGCGGAGGTCAGGACGACGGGGATGCCCGCGCCCGCGGCGATCCGGGCTGCCTCCACCTTGGTGGCCATGCCGCCGGTGCCGACCCCGGCCCGGCCCGCGCTGCCGATCTCGACGCCCTCGAGGTCCTCGGGTCCGGCGACCTCGGGGATGCGGGAGGTGCCGGGGCTCGCGGGGTCCCCGTCGTAGAGCCCGTCGACATCGGAGAGCAGGACGAGCAGGTCGGCCCGTACGAGATGGGCGACGAGGGCGGCGAGCCGGTCGTTGTCGCCGAACCGGATCTCGTCGGTGGCCACGGTGTCGTTCTCGTTCACGACCGGCAGGGCGCCCATGGCGAGGAGCTGGTCGAGGGTGCGGTAGGCGTTGCGGTAGTGGGCGCGGCGGCTGGTGTCGTCGGACGTGAGGAGCACCTGGCCGACGCGTACGCCATAGCGCGCGAAGGAGGCGGTGTAGCGGGCCACCAGCAGGCCCTGGCCGACGCTGGCGGCGGCCTGCTGCCGGGCCAGGTCGCGGGGGCGGCGGGCCAGGCCGAGCGGGGCGAGCCCGGCGGCGATTGCCCCGGAGGAGACGAGCACGATCTCCTTCTCCCCGCCGCCCTCCCGTCTCCCACCGCCGCGCTCAGCCGAGGCCCCCCGGGCCGCCCCGGTGTTCCGGGCCTTGGCCAGCACGTCGACGAGCGCGTCCACCCGGTCCGCGTCCAGTCCGCCGGCGGCGGTCGTCAGCGAGGACGAGCCGATCTTGACCACGATCCTGCGGGCATCCGCGACCCGGTCCCGTACGGTCGCCGCCCCTTTTTCCGCTGCCACGCGCGCGTTCCCCACTGCCTGTTGCACCGAAACTGCCTGTTGCGCCGAGGCTGCCTGCTGCCTCGGCACTGCCTGTCGCCTCGACCGGGCCCTCGTTCCGCAATCCCTCGTTTCGCAATCTACGTCAGCGGGCCCGGGCGGCGCCGGGCCGTTCCGATCAGCGGACCCGGCTTCCGCCCGGGCGCCGCGTACGGCGAGGAGGCGCGCCGTGGCGGATGACACAATCCGCCAATTGGTTCAGCGACTTTGGCCTGATTCGTGGTGATAGACCTCACGGCAGATTGTCAGGGGGACGGCGAACGCAATACCGTCAGTGGTCGTCCTCCGTTCATGTCGCGTTTCCGCGGCGTCGACGCGAGGGCCTGTGCCTCACGGCCTCCCCCCATCAATGACCGCCCCTCGCCAGGAGCCCAGCCCGTGCCCTCTGCCGGACTCGCCCCACGCCGCGTCGTGCAGCTCTCCGCGCTGCTCGCGATGTTCGCGGCCTTCACGGCCCAACTCGTGGGCGCGCTGCTGCCCAACGTGCCGACCTTCGTCGCTGCCTCCGCGGCGGGTCTGGCCCTCGACCTCTATCTGCAGCACCAGCAGCCGGGCCTGCTCTCACTGCTGGGCAAGATCCGGTTCGACGTCACCGTGCGGCAGCTGCTGCGCGACATGCTGATCGTGGTCGGGCTGCTGCGCATCGACGGCATCAACCCGCTGGAGGAGCAGTCGCCGCTGACCATCGCGCTGCTCGCCTTCTACACGCTGCACTTCGCGTGCCAGGCGGTCGCCGTGCTGGTCCGGCGCACCCGCTCGCTGCCGATCGTCACGCGCAACATCGACACCTCCGCGCTGGGCCTGACCCCCGCCCCGCCGCGCGTCCTGGCGCGCCGCGCGGGGCACCGGCTGCTCACCTTCTCCGTGCCGGCCACGGCCGGCCTGATGCTGACGGCGATCACCACCGACGCGTACTGGGGCGGCATCGGGCTCGCCGTCTCGCTGACGCTCATCGGTGCCGGAACGCTTCACCTCGGCAGCTGGCTGCTCCCGCGCAAGCGCGTCGCCAGTGAGCAGAAGGCCATGGACTGGCTGAACACCTGGCTCGCGGACTACCGGCCGACCGTGGGCATGTACTTCTCCGGCGGCACCACCTCCGCGTACCAGGCCAACATGTGGCTCTCCACGCTCGCCGAGCTCGACGGCCGGCCGCTGATCGTGCTGCGCGAGCGGTTCATGGTGCAGAAGATCGACGCCACGGACGTGCCGATCGTCTGCATCCCCAAGGTCGCCAACCTGATGAACCTGGAGCACTCGACGCTGAAGGTGCTGCTGCACCCGGCGAACTCCGGCAAGACCTCGCAGGTACTGCGGATCCCCTCGATCAAGCACGCGTTCATCAACCACGGCGAGTCCGACAAGCTCTCCAGCTGCAACCCGTACGCGAAGGCGTACGACGAGGTGTGGGTCGCGGGCCCGGCGGCGCGCGAGCGCTACCAGCTCGCGGACATCGGCGTCGAGGACAAGGACATCGTGGAGGTGGGCCGCCCGCAGCTGTCCCCGATCCTGCCGTACGCGGGCACGCCGGCGGGTGCCCGCGGCGGAGCCGCCGACGAGCGCTTCACCACCGTGCTGTACGCCCCCACGTGGGAGGGCTGGACCAACGACCCGGGCAACACCTCGGTGATCCTGGCGGGCGAGAACATCGTCCGCGAGCTGCTCGCCGACCCCAAGGTGCGTCTGCTGTACAAGCCGCATCCGATGACCGGGAACGTCGACCCCCGCGCCGGACAGGCCGACGCCCGCATCAAGGAGATGATCGCGGAGGCCAACGCCCAGCGCGCCGGGGAGCGCCCCGGCCCCGAGGCCGCGGCCGAACTGGCCCGCCGCGACGCCGAGTTGGGCGAGCTGACCACCACCTCGTTCCGGACCTCCGCCGACGAGACCGAGCGCATGCTCCTCCAGGGCTCCCCCGACGCCGGCCGCGCCGCCGCCGTTGCCGAGGCGACGGCGGCCTGGGAGACCGCGTACTGGGCCTCCTTCCCGGAGTGGGAGCACCAGATCATCACCGCCGCCCGACCGGCGATCTACTCCTGCTTCAACCAGGCCGACCTGCTGATCAGCGATGTGTCGAGCGTCGTCTCGGACTACCTGACCAGCGAGAAACCGTACGCGGTGGCGAACACCAGCGGGCTGTCCGAGGAGGAGTTCCGGTCCGGCTTCCCGACCGTACGGGCCGCCACGATCCTCAGCCCCAAGGCGCAGGGCGTCGCGGCGCTGCTGGAGACCGTGCGCAACCCGGAGAAGGACGAACTGGCCGAGGCGCGCGCCGAGCTGAAGGAGCACCTGCTCGGCCCGTCCGACCCGCCGTCGCTGGCCCGCTTCGACGCGGCCGCGCTGGCGCTGGCCGAGAAGGCCGACGAGCGCCGCGCCCGCCTGGCCGCCCGCCTGGCGGAGATCCCGAGCCAGCACGAGTCCGAGGAAGAGGACGCGGAGCTGACGGACGACCCGGTCAACGCGTAGCCCTTGCAGGGGCACCGCCGCCGACCCCTACCCCGAGGCCGGGAAACGACGTTGTCGTTCCCCGGCCTCGGTGGTGTGCGGGGGCCTTCCCGGCAGCTCGGGGTATCGCGGCCCGCGGCCCTGAACACCCTCCCGCGGCCCTGAACGCACTTCGCCGCCCGCCCCTTCCGGGGCGAGCGGCGAAGAAACGGCTCTGCCAGCGGCGGCCGTCCGGGCCGTCCGCGAGGATTACTTGCCGAACGGGTCGAAGCCCTCGTACTCCTGCTGGGCCTCGTCGCGCGCCGCCTCGCGGTCGCGGCGGCGCTGGGCGGCCGGGCGCGGGGCCTCGAAGCGGTGGTCCTCGCCGCGGCGGCCGAGCATCTCGGCGCCCGCGGCCACCGTCGGCTCCCAGTCGAAGACGACCGCGTCGTCCTCGGGGCCGATGGCCACACCGTCGCCCGACCGGGCTCCGGCCTTGACCAGCTCCGCCTCGACGCCGAGCCGGCCCAGCCGGTCGGCGAGGTAGCCGACGGCCTCGTCGTTGTTGAAGTCGGTCTGGCGGACCCAGCGTTCGGGCTTCTCGCCCCGTACGCGGAAGAGCCCCTCGCCCTCGGCGGTGACGGTGAAGCCAGCGTCGTCCACGGCCTGCGGCCGGATGACGATCCGGGTCGACTCCTCCTTGGGCTTGGCGGCGCGCGCCTTCGCGACGATGTCGGCCAGCGCGTACGACAGCTCGCCGAGCCCGAGGTGGGCGACGGCCGACACCTCGAAGACTCGGTAGCCGCGCGCCTCCAGGTCGGGCCGGATGATGTCGGCGAGGTCCTTGCCATCGGGGATGTCGACCTTGTTGAGGGCGACGATCCGCGGCCGCTTCTCCAACCCGGCCCCGTACTGCGCCAGTTCGGCCTCGATGACGTCCAGGTCGGTCACCGGGTCGCGCTCGGACTCCAGCGTCGCGCAGTCCAGCACGTGCACGAGCACCGAGCAGCGCTCGACGTGGCGCAGGAACTCCAGACCCAGGCCCTTGCCCTGGCTCGCCCCCGGGATCAGGCCGGGCACGTCGGCGATGGTGTAGACGGTCGAACCGGCCGTCACCACACCGAGGTTGGGTACGAGCGTGGTGAACGGGTAGTCGGCGATCTTCGGCTTGGCCGCGCTCAGCACCGAGATCAGCGAGGACTTGCCCGCGCTCGGGTAGCCGACCAGCGCCACGTCGGCGACCGTCTTCAGCTCCAGGACCACGTCGTCGCTCCGGCCGGGCTCGCCCAGCAGCGCGAAGCCGGGCGCCTTGCGGCGGGCCGAGGCCAGCGCGGCGTTGCCGAGGCCGCCGCGGCCGCCCTGCGCGGCGATGTACGTGGTGCCCTCGCCGACCAGGTCGGCCAGCACGTTGCCGCGCTTGTCGAGGACGACGGTGCCGTCCGGGACGGGCAGGACCAGGTCCGTACCGTCCTTGCCGGAGCGGTTGCCGCCCTCTCCCGGCTTGCCGTTGGTCGCCTTGCGGTGCGGGCTGTGGTGGTAGTCGAGGAGCGTGGTGACCGACTGGTCGACGACCAGGATCACATCGCCGCCACGGCCGCCGTTCCCGCCGTCCGGGCCGCCCAGCGGCTTGAACTTCTCCCGGTGCACGGAGGCGCAGCCGTGGCCTCCGTTACCCGCGGCGACATGCAGCTCGACGCGGTCCACGAAGGTGGTCATTGCGGGGTTCCTCCAGTTGCGGGGTGCTGTTACGAGAATGCGCTGCCGGGCGGTGCGCCGCCAACGCGCCGAGGGCGGACCGGCTTTCCCCGTCGCGGGGAAGAGCGGTCCGCCCTCGGAAGGTGCTGTGTGCCGTTGTCGTCCGGCGGTGGCTGATTACTCAGCGACCGGAACGATGTTCACGACCTTGCGACCACGGTGGGTGCCGAACTCGACCGCACCGGCGGCGAGGGCGAACAGCGTGTCGTCGCCGCCGCGGCCGACACCGCTGCCCGGGTGGAAGTGGGTGCCGCGCTGGCGGACCAGGATCTCACCGGCGTTGACGACCTGGCCGCCGAAGCGCTTGACGCCGAGCCGCTGGGCGTTGGAGTCGCGACCGTTCCGAGTGGACGATGCGCCCTTCTTGTGTGCCATCTCTCCTCAGTCCTTACTTCGCAGCCGCGGGGATGCCGGTGATCTTCAGCGCCGTGTACTGCTGGCGGTGGCCCTGGCGCCGGCGGTAACCGGTCTTGTTCTTGTACCGAAGGATGTCGATCTTGGCACCCTTGTGGTGGTCCACGACCTCGGCCTGGACCTTGATCCCGGCCAGCACCCACGGGTCGCTGGTCACGGCCTCGCCGTCGACGACGAGCAGGGTCGAGAGCTCGACCGTGTCGCCCACGTTGCTCGTGGAAATCTTGTCAACCTCGACGATGTCGCCGACAGCCACCTTGTGCTGGCGACCACCGCTGCGCACGATTGCGTACACGCGGATCTCACTCTCTGCTCGTGGACGGGACCCTTGATGCCAGCCGCTCACACGGGCCGCGAAGCCCGGGATATCCGGAAGGACGAGCGGCCTCTCCCGGCGGAGACCGGGAGGGAGGTGCTCAGGGGTTTGGCGTAGAGACGCCGACGGTCAAGATTACGGGGCCGGTGGCCGGAGGGTCAAACCGGGGCCCTCCGGCCACCGGGCCGTCATGCGTCGTCGGCCGGGGAGGAGACGGACGGGGCGGACCGGTCCGCCGCGACCGTCTTCTTCGCGGCCTTCTTGGCCGTGGTCTTCTTGGCGGCCGCCGTCTTCGCGGCGGTCGTCGTCTTCGCGGCGGTCGTCGTCTTCTTCGCGGCCGCCTTCTTGGCGGTGGCCTTGGTGGCCTTCTTGGCGGCCGTCTTCTTGGCTGCCGTCTTGGCCGTCTTGGGCGCCGTCTTGCGGGCCGTCTTCTTGGCCGGGGCGGTCGCCTCGGCCTCTCCCGCGCCCTCCGCCTCCGCCGCGA
>NZ_LIQY01000024.1 GCF_001418495.1 Streptomyces pathocidini
CCCCCGCACCGCCTCCGCCAGGCCGAGGAAACCCGCACGGCCCTCTTCCGCGTCTGGCGCGGGAGCGAGGCTCCAGGTGTCTCGATGACGGAGGTGACGGTCACCTCCGAGGGCCTGGACTGGACGGCGAGCGACGTGGCGGAGGCGGTGCGGGGGTTCATGGACCGGGTGGGCATCCAGGACTGAGGCAGACCGGAAGCTCACCGGGCAGGAAGTCGCTTTGCCCGCAAGGGAGTTGAGCTCGGCCATTCCGAACCGCGGCTGGCCATTTCCCGCCACCTGAAATCAATCAGAAAGCGACAAATTCAGACAGATTCTCGGGCGCGGAACGGCGGCTCCGGGTTGGCCATGTTCGTTGTTGGGAAAACACGGACCGATCAAGACCGCTTCTGTGCAGCGCAGACGGTCCCTGGTGCGCGGGTACGAGCTATGGAGGGTACATGGATCAGGGCCTGGTGGCGTCGATGCCTTCTAGGACCGAACGCAACGCTTTCGACAAGGCCGCGGTGCCCCGGTACTACTCCGCCAAGACCGCGAGCATTCTCCACAAGTACGGCCCGGGCCCCCGGATCCACTTCCATATGGGCCTGTTCGACCCGTCCCACCCCGCTCCGACAGCCGCCGTCGGGCAGCACGTCATACGGCAGCGGATCGTCGCCTCGCAGGAGGCGATGCTCGCCCACGCCGCACGGGTCTGGGGGGTGCACGACACTCCGCCGGCCACGCTCCTGGATGTCGGCTGCGGCGTGGGGGGCGGCTCGCTGTACTGGGCCGAGGAGCACGGGGCGTCGGTGACCGCGCTGACCAACACGCCCGAACATCTCCCCCTCATCGGCGAGTTCGTGGGCGCCTCCTCGGCAGCCGACCGGGTCGCCGTCGTCCTCGGCGACGTCCACGAGATCACGTACGCACGCCGTTTCGACGCGGCTGTCGCGGTGGAGAGCTCCGGGTACATGGACAGGGAGCGGCTGTTCGCGGTCATGGCCAAGGCCCTGAAGCCCGGCGGCTGGTTCGGGCTCGAGGAGCACTTCCTGTGCGGGTCCGAGTGGGCGGAGTTCATCGACGACTACTACAAGACCCGGCTCGGGACACTGCCGGAGTACCTCGCGGCGGCCGAGGCCGCGGGGTTCGAGCTCGTGGTGAACGAGGACGTCACGGACCGGGTCGCCGAGTTCTGGGTGCAGAGCATGGCCTGGTCGACCATGGAGCTCGCGGCGCACGAGACCGCGGGCGAGTCGCCCATCAAGCGCGACCGGCTCACCGAATCGGCTCTCACCCACGGCAAGTTCTTCCGTGTCTGGCGCGACCGCGAAGTGGAGACCCGGCTGCTGCAGTTCCGCCTCCGGGGGTGAACGGCCCTCGGCAGCGGGCCGTATCCGTCCCACCCACCGCGTCCAGGAGCGAGGCCATGCCCACCCGCGCACCCGTCATCGGCTGGAACCTGCCGCCGTTCTACTGTCCCATCGAGTCCCAGGTGCACCCCGAGGCCAAGGAGCTGGAAGAGCAGGCCGTCGACTGGCTCGACGCGTCGGGCATCTTCCGCGACGGAGTCGACCGCGCCTGGAGTATCGCCACTCACAGCACCGATTTCAGCTGCCGCATGATCCCCCGCGGGGATCCGCGTCTCGTGCTGCTGTTCATCATGTGGAACCACTGGGCCTTCGCCCTGGACGACCAGGCCCACGACACCGGTTCCGCGTCCACCCTCACCCGCTCCGTCGTCGACCTCAACGCGCGGATCGCCCGCTGCCTGGAGTCACCCGGTTCGGGCACACTCGACGGCGGCCCCCTGGGCACCGCGCTGGAAGAGCTCGCAACGCTCACCCGGGCCGCCCTAACCCCTGCCCAACTGCACTACGTACAGGAAGGGTTGCGGGACTGGCTGTTCGGCGCCTCCTGGCAGGTCGGCGCCATCGAATCCGATGTGATGCCGAGCCTGTCAGACTACGTCACGATGCGTCCCTCCATCAACGGCACCCGGTTCTCCCTGGCCTGGTCCCTGGCCGCCAACGGCATACGGATGACCCAGGACGAGCTGTACAGCGCCCCGGTCCAGGCCCTGACGGATGTCGCCGGATTCGTCGTCTCCTGCGACAACGACCTCTTCTCGTACGCAAAGGAGGACAGCCAGGAGACGACCGACCGGAACATCATCAACATCCTCATGCACCACAACCGCTGCCCACCCCAGCAGGCCGTGGCCGAGACCGTGGCCATCCGGGACCGGTGCATGACCCTGTTCCTGCGGCTTCGCGAACGGATCGCGGGCACAGCCGGCCCTGAACTCCGGCGGTATCTGGAGTCGTTGGGCGACTACATCGCCGGCTGCATCCACTGGATGAACGCGGCCCCCCGCTACGCCAGCCCCCGCAACCGGCACGCACTGCCGCAGACCGGGGCCTCGTGGAACATCACATGGCGGAGCGGGCCCGTCGATACCCGGACGGACCCGCTCCCCATTCCCGCCACCGCCTGGTGGTGGGACCAGCTCGCTCGGTGACGCGTCACTGACCCCGCAGCCGCTGGACCAGCCGGCGCCACCAGGAGGGCCGCGGCCCCACGGGCGCCAGGGCCGGCGACTGCGGGGTGACCCGCTCCGGGGCACCCCGCTCCGCCGCGGAGGACTTCCCCGATACGGGCACGGTCCGGGGCTCGCTTTCGGACAGATCACCGGCCCGCACCGGCTCGCTCTGCCGGGGGCGGTGCGGGCTGAACTCCACCGGCAGCGCAACCAGGTAGCTGGACAGCAGGGACGACTTGCGCCACGCCAGGTCGCCCGGGCGGATCGCCAGCTTCACGTCCTGGAGCCGGTGCAGCAGGGCGTCGATCCCCACCTCGGCGATGGCCCTGCCGACCTCCTGGCCGGGGCACTCGTGGTCACCGCCGCCGAACGCGAGGTGGGACCGGTTGCCGTACACGGGGTCGGAGAGGTCCGGCCGGATTTCCGGATCGACGTTCCCGGCGGCCAGCCCCAGAACGAGCATGTCCCCGGCCTTGATGTCCTGGCCGCCCAGCCTGGTGTCGCCCGTCGCCCACCGCCCCACCATGAGCTCGAACGACGGCTTGTCCCAGAGCACTTGCTCCAGCGCGTCGGGCAGCGTCATCTGGCCACCGGCGATGTCCGCCTGGAACGCCTGGTCGGTGAGGTTCATGCTCAGGGTGTTCGCGATCAGGTTGGCCGTGGTCTCGAAGGCCGCGATGAGGACGAGCCGGAGGTGCTCCCTCACCTCCTCGTCGCTCAGAGCCGCCTTGTGCTCCAGCAGCCAGGAGGCGAAGTCGTGCCCGGGGTCGGCCCTCTTCCGCTCCACCAGCCGCTGCAGCGTGTCGGTGATGAAGGCGTTGCTCGCCACGGCGGTCTCCGTGCCCTTGAGCATGTCCCGGGTCGCGTCGACCAGCCGCGGGCCGTACTCCTCGGGCAGGCCGACCAGCCGCACCATGACCAGCATCGGCAGGGGGACGGCGAAGTCGGCCACCAGATCTGCCCGCCCCGAGGCGGCGAAGCGGTCGATGAGCTGGTTGGCGTAGCGGTTGACGTGGCCGCGGATCCCGCGGTGGTTGAAGCGGGCGATGCTGTCGGTGACCGCTCCCCGCAGCCGGCGGTGGTCGTCGCCGTCAGCGAAGTTGCACAGCGGTTGCCACTGCGTGATCGGTGCCAGGGGGTGGTCCTGCGGAACCTGGTCGCGCCACATCCGCGAATCGCGTGAGTACCGGAACGGGTTGCGCATCACCTCCAGGTTCTCCCTGTGCCCCAGCACCAGCCAGGCCCGTACGTCGCCGTGGAACATGACGGGCGCGACGGTGCCGTGTTCCTTGCGCAGGCTCTCGTAGAGGGCCATGGGGTCGGCCTCGGCCTCGGGGCCGTCCAGGCGCCGGAGTTCGGGTATCAGGCCGTGCGCGGGGCACCCCGGCGGCGGGGACACCGGGGTGCCGGTGACACCTCGGTCGGGGGACGTGTTCACGATGCCTCCTGCGTCGCGGTGAGGGAGTGCAGGTAACCCATGAGCTCCAGCAGGACGTCACGGCTGGATTCGCGGCTGCGGACGTCGCACTCGACGATCGGTATGGACTCGGGCAGGTCGAGGGATTCCCTGATGTCCTCGATGGCGTGCCGGGGGGAATCCTGGAAGTGGTTGATGGCCACCACGAAGGGCACTTCCTGCTCCTCCAGCCGGTTCATGACATCGAAGCTCACTTCGAGCCGCCGGGTGTCGACCAGCACGACGGCGCCGAGGGCGCCTTCTATCAGGCCCTTCCAGAGGAACCAGAAGCGCTCCTGGCCCGGGGCGCCGAACAGATAGAGCACCATCTCCCTGCTGACCGTGATGCGTCCGAAGTCCAGGACCACGGTGGTCGTGGTCTTCTGTTCGACGCCGGCCGGGTCGTCGATGCCGACGCCCGCCTGGGTCATGGTCTCCTCGGTGCGCAGCGGACGGATCTCGCTCACGGAACCGACCATGGTGGTCTTGCCGACGCCGAAGCCGCCGACGATGACGATCTTCACGCCTGCAGACTTGGGTATGCCGTCGCTCTGCGGATGCGCAGTCTCTTCAGAGTTTTCGCAGTCCATCCATTACCGTCTCAACGATTGCGATGTCAGGGAGTTGGGCACGCCGGACCCGGGCGGGCGCTCGGGCCTCCACGTCGCCGTCCGCCAGGAGATCTCCGAGCAGCACGGTGATCACACTGACCGGTAGGCCCAGGTGGGCTGCGATCTCCACCACGGAGAGCGGGGAACTGCACAGCCGCAGAATCGCCAGGTGTTCGGGCTGCATCCCCGGGCGTGGCTCGCTCCGCGCGACGATCAGCGTCACCAGGTCCAGAGGCGTCTCGGCCGCCGCGCGCTGTCCCCCCGCGATCACGTAGAGCCGTTCGGGGCTCTGTCCTTCCCAAACTCTGCGGCTACCACTCACGCGTCCTGCCCGTCACCGCGCGCGGGGGTCTTGAGGTGATCGCCGAGTCGCTTGACCAGGTCGCTCATGCGCTGCGCCATGAGGCCGTCGTCGACGCCCGCGTCCGCGGTGACCATGAGCGAGGAGTTGTCGGCGGCGGGCGTCTGGTAGAGGATGCCGTCCTCGAAGGCCAGGACGATCAGCGTCACCTTCGACTCCGCGATGGGCATGAAGGCACCCGCGCCTGCCGAGAGGCTCTTCAGCCCCGACCCGATGGCGGCCAGGTGCTCGGCTTCCTCGCGTGTGCAGCCGTGCTGGGACCTCACGAGCCCGTCGGAGGAGAGCCAGATCACGCGGCGTGTCTGGGGGACCTGCTTGGCCAGGTCCTCCAGGAACCAGTCCAATTCGCCGGTCATAGGTCTACTCACCCTTACCTGACTGTGGATCACTGTTCGGGTCTCGGGAATCGGTGTAAGCGCTCCGGAAGGCGGATATCCGTATGCCGGGTTCCGTGGGCGCCACGGCCTGGTCGGCGGGCCGCTCCGTGGCCGCCCCACCGCTCTCGGCGGCGGCGACCGGGATGCGCCGCGCGCGGCGGGGCAGCCCCTTGGAGGTCCGGCCGACCGGGACGGCCACCTCATCCTGCGGTGCCGGTCCGGACGCCGCACGGGACGACGGCTCCGGTGCGGCCGCGGGCGCCGGACCGCGCGTGGCCATCGCCCCGGCAGCGGCCGCGGGCACAATGCCGAGGAGGTCGTCCGCCGCCTCGGGAGCGGTGGTGATGAGATCCTTGGGAATCCTCAGTACGGCGCAGACCCCGCCGTACGCGCCGTGGCGCAGGGCGACGTCGAACCCCGTCGTGGCCCTCAACTGGCCCACCACGGCGAGGCCGAGACGCGGAGTGTCACCCAGTTCGGCCAGGTCGGAGGACTGGCTCAGGAGGAGCTCGTTGCGCTCGCGGGCCTCCTCGGTCAGACCGAGTCCCTTGTCCTCGATCTGGATGGCGATGCCGTTCTGCACGTCGAAGGCGGTGACGATGACATCGCTCTTCGGCGGCGAGTACCGGGTGGCGTTGTCCATGAGCTCGGCCAGCGCCGCCATCACGGGGGGCACCGCGGGTGCGGTGATCGCGATGCCCTCGACGACCTTCTCGAGCTTGATCCGCTGGAACGCCTCGATCTTGCTCATCGCGCCGCGCAACACCTTGAGCAGCGGCATGGGGTGCGGCCAACGCTGCCCGGGGCGCCCGCCGTTGAGGTAGACGATGTTGTCGGCTACGCGCCCGATCAGCTCGTTGCTGTGGTCCACGGCCAGGAGGTCCTCGAAGACCTTGGGGTTCCCGTCGTGGCGCTCCTGCATCGTCCGCAGGTCGACCTGGAGCCGGTGGACCTGTGACTGCACACGGCGGGCGATGGCCACCATGCGCCGCTGCCCGGAGGCACGGAGGTCCTCCTCGGCCTGGACCGCCTCCAGCACCGCCGAGACGATGGTGTGTCCCGCGGCCTGGAACTGGGGGGCGAGCCCCTGCCCCTCGCCGAACCGGAAGCCCGTCATGACGTCCTCGGCGGCTTCGCCGTGGTGGATCCGGGAGACCGCCTGGGGAAGCACCGAGTTGGCCAGCCGCACCATCGCGGCTTCCTGCTCGTGGACCCGCTGCGTCAACAGGGATTCCTGGTAGGCGTGTTCGCGGCGCTGGCGGACCAGGGCGCGGCGCGCCGTCAGGCTGGAAGCCAGCGAGACGACGACCGTGGTGATCCCACCGAGCCAGAAGAGCACTCCGTAATGGGAGGCGGAGACGAAGGGGGTGGCGCCGGCTGTGCAGGCGGCACTCGCGCAGGCGACAGGCAACGCCACCATGGCTGGGCTGGGCTTCCGGCCGCCGGGAGGTGAGCCAGAACGATCCATCAGCATCCTCAAATATCAACGGAATGTGGACGTGGAGCTGGGCTGCGGCCGCCTCGTGGGCGGCCGCAGCCGGGGCGCTTGCCGGGTATCGGCCGGCCCCAATGATGCCTGGAGCAAATCTAGTTGACGGCCCGTTGGGCTGCGGGACTCTCCCCGTTGAAGATCACTTTGGCCAGGATTCGCGGTCCCGCCATCGCCGCCGTCGGGGCGAGCATGTGGTAGACGCGGAGGAAGAGCCGGAAGACCTCGGGGTCGTGCACGGCCAGGTAGAGCAGCCGCTGCTTGTACCAGTTGGACGCCCTGAGCAGAGCCGGCAGCGCCTTGCCCTCACGGTGGTGCTGCCAGATCAGATCCTCGCTGGTCGACATGAGCCACGGCAGCCGTATCAGGCGCGCGATCTCGCGCTGGTACCGCCGCGCCATGCCGTCCAGCCCCCGCGTACGGGCGCGCTCCAGGTGGCGTCCGAGAGCGACGGTCTGGAGTACCGACACCGTCATGCCCTGCCCGTAGACGGGGTTGAAGGCGCACACCGAATCGCCGATCGCTATGAGCCGGTCCGGCCGGCGGGTGAGCGCCGCGTACTCGACCCGGCGGTTCTGCGTCCGGGTGAAGCGGTGGACCCCGGGCTCGGGAGTCGCTGCGTCAAGGAGCCTGTCCAGGTGCAGGTTCCCCAGACTGCGGGCGAATTCGAGCCAACCTTCCTCATCGGCGGGAGGGTGGTCGTCGGCGGCGCCGAAGAGCGTGACGATCCAACGCCCCTGCTCCACACCTGCGACATAGACGCCGCGCGGGTGCTCCGGCGCCTGGTTGATCTGCTGCAGGCCCCAGTACGCCTGTGGAGGCGCCGTGAAGGTCCGGGTGGCATAGGCCAGGCCGGCGTCCACGACCGTCTCGCGCGGCCGCGGGAAGCCGGCCTTCTCCAGCCAGTCCGGCAGAGCGGAGAAGCGCCCGGAGGCATCCACCACCAGGTCCGCCTCCAGGACCTCGGAGTGGCCCTTCTCACCGTCCGCCGCGGCGGTCCTCACGCGCACGCCGGCCACTCGGCCGCCTTCCAGGTGGAGCTCCTCGACCGCTGTTCCGGCCCGCAGCTCCACGGAGGGCAGCGCCACCACCCGCGTACGGATCCTGGACTCCAGGAGGTCCCGGCTGAAGGCGTGGGCCAGCACCCCCGATCTCACCGGAGGAATGGCGCCCGCCCACACGCGCGTCGGAGCCATCTCTCCGTGGTCGAAGAGCGGGCCTCCCGCGCTGCGCAGCTCGTCCCGAAGCCCGGGGAAGAGTTCCTCCAGATGCTGGCCGCCCCGGGCGAGCAGTCCGTGGACGTGCCGCGCCTGGGGGACGCCTCGGCGCCCGCGTTCGCCGGACAGATCGTCGCGCTCTACCAGCACCACTCGCTCGAAGTGGTCCGACAGCACACGCGCTGCCGCCAGACCGCAAATGCCGCTACCGATGACCACAGCACACGCCAAACGATCATGTGTCATGCTGCCCCATGATGTCATCTCCCGAGCCGATCGTAGAGTGAACTGCCGCTAATTTAAGGGCAGTTGGATCGTGTGAGCCTTCCGTTGGACCGCGGAGGCCCTCCGCTGGACCGCGTGGGCACCGGGACCGAACGACCGGAACCGCCCAGACGCGGGCAAGCGGACTACCGTCCGCCGCCCGCCTTCACCAGGCCCGTCTCGTAGGCGAGGACCACCGCCTGGACCCGGTCGCGGAGGTCGAGTTTGGTGAGGATGCGGCCCACGTGGGTCTTGACGGTGGCTTCGGAGAGGACGAGTTCGGCGGCGATCTCGCCGTTCGACAGGCCCTGGGCGACCAGGAGCAGCACCTCGCGCTCGCGGTCGGTGAGGCTCCGCAGTTCGGCGTTCGCCGGTTCCGCCGCCGTACTCGGCAGCAGGGGGGCGAAGCGGTCCAGCAGGCGGCGGGTGGTGCTCGGCGCGACCACCGCGTCGCCGCTGTGCACGGCCCGGATCGCGGCCAGCAGCTCGCCCGGGGGCACATCCTTGAGCATGAAGCCGCTGGCGCCCGCCTTCAGCGCGGAGAAGGCGTACTCGTCGAGGTCGAAGGTCGTCAGGATCAGCACCCGCGGCGCGCCCTCCGCCTCGCAGATGTGGCGGGTGGCCTCGACCCCGTCCATGCGCGGCATGCGTACGTCCATCAGCACGACGTCGACCGCCCGCGCGCGCAGCACCTCGATGGCCTCCGCGCCGTCCCCCGCCTCGGCGACGACCTCCATGTCGGGCTGCGCCTGGAGCACCATGCGGAAGCCGGTGCGCAGCAGCGCCTGGTCGTCGACCAGCATCACGCGGATCGGTGTTGGCATGTGGGTCGGTCCCTTCGTGAAGCACCTTGTCGAGCGGTCTCGTCGGTGAGGTCTCGTCGTTGAGCGGTCTCGTCGGCAGGCCGTCGCCGGCCTCGGCTGCCACCTCGGCGTCCGCGCACACCGCCACCGACATCGGCTCGCTCGCCATCCCCGGTGGCAGCCCGCCGTCTTCAGTGTCAGCTCGCCGTCTTCAGCGGCAGCACCGCGCTGATCCGGAAGCCGCCGCCCGGCCGCGGCCCCGCGTCGAGCCGGCCGCCGACCATTCCGACCCGCTCCCGCATGCCGATCAGCCCGTGCCCGAGCCCGTCGGCCCCGCCGGCCTCGTACAGCTCCTGCTGCGCGCCCCGCCCGTCGTCCTCGACCAGGAGGTCCAACTCGGCCTCACCGTAGGTGAGGCGGACGGTCGCGCCCACGTCGGGGCCGCCGTGCTTGCGGGTGTTGGTGAGTGCCTCCTGCACGATGCGGTACGCGGTGAGCTCGACGCCGCTGGGCAGCGGCCGCGGGCTGCCCTCCACCCGGAAGTCGACGGTCAGGCCCGCGCCGCGCACCTGCTCGATCAGGTCGTCGAGCTGGCCGACGTCGGGCTGGGGCACGTACTCGCCGCCGCCGTCGCCCGGTTCGCCGGTGCGCAGCACGCCGAGCAGCCGCCGCATCTCGGCGAGCGCCTGGCGGCCGGTGCCGGAGATCGTCTCCAGGGCCTGCTTGGCCTGGTCGGGCGCGGTGTCCAGGACGTAGGCGGCGCCGTCGGCCTGGACGACCATCACGGACACGTTGTGCGCGACCACGTCGTGCAGCTCGCGCGCGATGCGCGCCCGCTCGGCCGCGACGGCCACCTTGGACTGGGCCTCGCGCTCCTTCTCCAGGCGCGCGGCCCGCTCCTCGAGTTGGGCGTAGTACGCGCGGCGGGTGCGCAAGGAGTCGCCGAGGACCCAGGCGAGGACGAAGGGGACCGTCAGGAAGAAGGCGGCCACGAGGTTCTGCCAGCCGGTCGAGTAGTCGTCCGGCCAGCGGATGTTGGCGAGCGCGGGCGCGGCCAGCCCTCCGACGAGGGCGAGCCGGGAGGCCCAGCGGGCTCCGACGGCGGCGACCGTGTAGACGATCACCAGCATCGCGAGGTCGGCGGTGTTGATCCTGAAGTTCATCGCGAGCTGGACGGCACCGGCCACGATGGCCAGCAGCAGCATCGCCTCCGGCGCCCGGCGGCGCAGCGCGACCACGAGGCACAGCGCGGGGATCGTGACGAAAGCCCCGAGCACCTCGCTGCCTTTCAGCCCCTTCCCCGCGACGAACATGGCGCCCATCCCGAGGAGGACGACGGCCCAGAAGCTGTCGACCCCCGTCGGGTGCCTGCGGAGGAAGTCGTAGAGACGCTGCACGTAACCCAGAGTAGGCAGGGCAAGTGCGTGCCGGTGTCAGCCACAGGGCCGATCCCTGTGCACCGCACCTACTCCCCAAGGTGGATGGGCGGCGGTACCGGCGTGCGGAGGGACGCCGCGCCGGCCCGCCCGTACGGTGTGGGCGTGAACGAAACGGCGAGGTGGCAGGGGTGGCGCGAGGCGAGCGAGGCGGCGCTGTACGGGCCGGGCGGGTTCTTCGTACGCGAGCGCCCCGCCCGTCACTTCCGTACCTCCGTACATGCCTCTCCCCTCTTCGCCGGTGCCGTCGCCGAGTTGCTGCGGCGGCTCGACGCGGCGCTCGGGCGGCCGGAGGAGCTGGCTCTGGTGGACGTGGGCGCCGGGCGCGGCGAGCTGCTGACCGGCGTGCTGGCAGCGGTGGACCGGGAACTGGGCGCGCGCCTGCGGCCGTACGCGGTGGAGCGCGCGCCCCGGCCGGACGGGCTCGACGCGCGCGTGGCCTGGCTGCCGGACCTTCCCGAGGCGGCGTCCTGGACCGGGCTGGTCTTCGCCAACGAGTGGCTCGACAACGTGCCGGTCGAGGTGGCGGAGACCGACGAGGCGGGTGTGGCGCGCGCCGTCCAGGTCGCCCCGGACGGCGCGGAACGGCTCGGTCCGCCGGTGGCGGGGGCCGATGCGGAGTGGCTGGCGCGGTGGTGGCCGCTGGGCGGAGGGGAGACGGGCGTACGCGGGACGGGCGCGGGCGCGCGGCCCGAGACAGGGCCGCGCGCCGAACCTGGGCTACGCACCGAACCAGAGCCGCGCACTGAAGCCGGGCTTCTGCGCACCGAAGCCGGGCTGCGCGCCGAGATCGGGCGGCCTCGCGACGAGGCGTGGGCACGGGCCGTGGCATCGCTCTCCCGCGGCCTCGCCGTCGCCGTCGACTACGGCCACGACCGCGCCGCCCGCCCGTCGTTCGGCACGCTGACCGGCTTCCGGGACGGGCACGAGGTGCGGCCGGTCCCGGACGGGTCGTGCGACATCACCGCCCATGTGGCGATGGACGCGTGCGCGGCGGCGGGCGCGGAGGCGGTCAGGTCGGCGAGCGCGGAGGCAGCAGGCACGGGGGCGGCGGGCACGGGGGCGGCGAGGTCGGCAGGAGCGGCCTCGGGAGGCGCAGCCTCGGCGGGCACGGCCTCGGGAGGCAATGCACCAGGAGGCGCGGCCTCGGAGGCGGAAGATCCGCTTCTCCTGACCCAGCGCAACGCCCTCCGTTCCCTCGGCGTCACGGGCGGGCGCCCGCCCCTCTCCCTCGCCTCCACCGACCCCACCGCGTATGTACGGGCCCTGAGTTCGGCGGGCGAGGCGGCCGAACTCACCGACTCGGCGGGTCTGGGGGCCTTCGTGTGGCTGGCCCAACCGGTCGGGGTCGCGCCCGCGGCCCTCGCCACCCTCGGGCTCCCGGCCCCCGCCTAGCTGCGAGACTGGTGCCATGACGGAGACGACAGTCGGGATCGGCGGTGCGGCGGAGAGCACGGACATGGTGCTCAACATCGGCCCGCAGCACCCGTCCACGCACGGTGTGCTGCGGCTGCGGCTCGTGCTCGACGGCGAGCGGATCCGGCACGCGGAGCCGGTGATCGGCTATATGCACCGGGGCGCGGAGAAGCTCTTCGAGGCCCGCGACTACCGCCAGATCATCGTGCTCGCCAACCGTCACGACTGGCTGTCGGCCTTCTCCAACGAACTCGGGGTCGTCCTCGCCGTCGAGCGGATGCTCGGCATGGAGGTGCCCGAGCGGGCGGTGTGGACGCGCACGCTGCTCGCCGAGCTGAACCGGGTGCTCAACCACCTGATGTTCCTCGGCTCGTACCCCCTTGAACTGGGCGGAATCACCCCGATCTTCCACGCCTTCCGCGAGCGCGAGGACCTCCAGCAGGTGATGGAGGAAGTCTCCGGCGGCCGGATGCACTACATGTTCAACCGCGTCGGCGGCCTGAAGGAGGACCTCCCTGCGGGCTGGCAGGGCCGGGCCCGGGCGGCGGTGGCCGAGGTGCGCTCACGGATGGACGTGTACGACCGGCTCGTCCTAGGCAACGAGATCTTCCGCGGCCGGACGCGCGGCGTGGGCGTGCTCTCGCCGGAGGCCGTGCACGCGTACGGGGTGAGCGGCCCGATCGCCCGCGCCTCGGGCGTCGACTTCGACCTGCGGCGCGACGAGCCGTACCTCGCGTACGGGGAGCTGCGGGACGTGCTCAAGGTCGTCACCAGGAGCGAGGGCGACTGCCTGGCGCGCTTCGAGTGCCTGCTGGAGCAGACCCACAACGCCCTCGATCTGGCGGACGCCTGCCTGGACCGGCTGGCGGAGCTGCCGCAGGGGCCGATCAACCAGCGGCTGCCGAAGGTGCTGAAGGCGCCGGAAGGGCACACGTACGCCTGGACCGAGAACCCTCTCGGGCTGAACGGCTACTACCTGGTGTCGAAGGGCGAGAAGACGCCGTACCGGCTGAAGCTGCGCTCGGCCTCGTTCAACAACATCCAGGCGCTGACCGAGCTGCTGCCGGGCACGCTGGTCGCCGACATGGTGGCGATCCTGGGATCGCTGTTCTTCGTCGTGGGCGACATCGACAAATAGCGGACTTCGACACATAGCAGGCGCACGTAGCGGGCAACGCATAGCGGGCGCCGAACGGCACTCGCCCCGGCGGGCCTACGAGGACCTCGGCGGAGGCCTACGAGGAAGCGCTGGCCTACACGAGAAGCGTGCGCCTACGAGGAGGCGCGCAGCTCGCGTACGTCGATCTGCTCGGTCTCGTCGTGCTCCGTGAGGTCGATGGCCCCGCCCGCACTCCCCTCCTGCTCCAACTGCGCGGCGGTGGCCAGGACCTCGGGGCCGACGACGTCCGCCAGGTCCTCCTCCGCCGCCGAAGCCGACGCCAGGGGCACGGGCTTGGTGCCGAAGAAGTCGAAGCCGCCTTCGACACGCGAGGTGGGGCGGCGCAGCGGGGAGTACGGCGCGGCGGCGGGCCCGGCGGAGGTCCGCTGCCCGCTGTCCGCCCGGGCCGCTCGGTCGCCAGGGTCTTCCTGGTCGTCTTCGCGCTGGTGCTCGGCGGTCTGCTGCGCCCGCTGGCGCGCGGCGTTGCGGACCAGTTCGGCGAGCGCCTTGTCCGCGGTGGCGTACGCGGTGGGGGTCGGGGCGCCCTTGCCGTCCAGGAGGCCCTCGCCCGCGGGGCCTTCGCGCCGGGCCTCGGCCGAGGCCC
>NZ_LIQY01000240.1 GCF_001418495.1 Streptomyces pathocidini
TCGTCTGCCCGTGTCCACCGCGCGACAGGATCCGCTCCGCGCCGTGCCAGGCAGCGAACCGCCGGTGCCGCAGCGCCTCCGGGCTCTCGCGGTCGGCGCCGTCTGCCCCGCCGCTCCGGGACCTCCCCTTCGACTTCCTCGCCTCGCTCATGGC
Source organism: Streptomyces pathocidini (assembly GCF_001418495.1). Classification (GTDB taxonomy): domain Bacteria; phylum Actinomycetota; class Actinomycetes; order Streptomycetales; family Streptomycetaceae; genus Streptomyces; species Streptomyces pathocidini. The sequence continues at coordinate 155 of NZ_LIQY01000240.1, forward strand.
TCGATCATCGCGCACCCGCCCCGCCCCTCCCAGCCCTGTGGATAACTCCGCGGCGCACCCGTCGGGGCGGCCCTCAGCGGCCTGTGGACAGGCAGCCGGCCCCCGGAAACACTCGCGTAGCATGGCGGGGATACGTCCGGTACCCCTGGCGGACTGGAACGGAAGGCCGTCCCCGTGAACGCATCACATTCCCCAGAGCCGAAGGACCGCCCCGCGGACCGTCCCGCCCGGCTCACCGTCGGCGTCCTCGGAGCGGGCCGCGTCGGCCCCGCGCTCGCCGCCGCCCTGCAACTGGCCGGACACCGCCCGGTGGCTGTCTCCGCGGTGTCCGACGCCTCCGTGCGCCGGGCCGCCGCCCTGCTCCCGGACGTGCCGATCGTGGAGCCCGCCCAGGTCATGGAGGCCGCCGAGCTGGTGCTCCTGACCGTGCCCGACGACACCCTGCCCGGCCTGGTGGAAGGCCTCGCCGAGACCGGAGCCGTACGCCCCGGGCAGCTGCTCGTGCACACCTCCGGGCGCTACGGCGCGCGCGTACTCGACTCCGCGCTGCGCGCCGGCGCCCTGCCGCTCGCCCTCCACCCCGTCATGACCTTCACCGGCACGCCCGTCGACGTCCAGCGCCTCGCGGGCTGCTCCTTCGGCGTCACGGCCCCCGAGGAGCTGCGGCTGGCCGCGCAGGCGCTGGTGATCGAGATGGGCGGCGAGCCCGAGTGGATCGCGGAGGAGAACCGCCCGCTCTACCACGCGGCCCTCGCCCTGGGCGCGAACCATCTGGTCACGCTCGTGACCCAGGCCATGGAGCTGCTGCGCGCCGCGGGCGTCGAGGCCCCCGACCGGATGCTCGGCCCGCTCCTGGGTGCGGCCCTCGACAACAGCCTGCGCTCCGGCGACGCGGCCCTCACCGGTCCGGTCGCGCGGGGCGACGCGGGTACGGTCGCGGCCCACGTCGCCGAACTGCGCGAGCACGCCCCGCAGACGGTCGCCGGCTATCTGGCGATGGCCCGCGCGACCGCCGACCGCGCGCTCGCCCACGGGATGCTGAAGCCGGAGCTGGCGGAGGACCTCCTTGAGGTCCTGGCGGACGGGGGACGGCCGTGACGAGCACCCGACTGGCCCGCACCGCCGCCGAGTTGGCCGCCCTGCCCCGCCAGGGCAGGCGCGCCGTCGTGATGACGATGGGCGCCCTCCACGAAGGCCATGCCACTCTCATCAGGGAGGCCCGGAGCCTGGCCGGAGAGGCCGGGCAGGTCGTGGTCACCGTCTTCGTCAACCCGCTCCAGTTCGGCGCGGGCGAGGACCTCGACCGCTATCCCCGCACCCTGGACGCCGACCTGCTCATCGCCGAAAAGGCGGGCGCGGACGCGGTGTTCGCTCCCGCCGCGGACGAGGTCTACCCCGGCGGCGAGCCCCAGGTCCGCATCGCCGCGGGCCCGATGGGCGAGCGCCTCGAAGGCGCCTCCCGGCCCGGCCACTTCGACGGCGTACTGACCGTCGTCGCCAAACTGCTGCACCTCACACGGCCCGACATCGCGCTGTACGGGCAGAAGGACGCGCAGCAACTCGCCCTGATCACCCGCATGGTGCGCGACCTGAACTTCCCCGTCGAGATCGTCGGCGTCCCGACCGTAAGGGAGCGGGACGGACTCGCCCTCTCCAGCCGCAACCGCTACCTCTCCGCGCCGGAGCGCACCACGGCACTCGCCCTGTCACGCGCCCTGTTCGCGGGCCGAGACGCCCTCCCCAAGGGCCCGGACGCCGTACGAGAGGCCGCGCGGCAGGCCCTGGAGGAGGCCGCCGGGCTCCAACCGCCGCTGGTTTCGGACTACTTGGCGCTGGTCGACCCGTCCGACTTCACCGAAGCCCCGCCGGACTTCCGAGGCGAGGCCGTCCTCGCCGTCGCCGCCGAGGTCGGCGCCACCCGCCTGATCGACAACGTCCGCCTGCACTTCGGAGCCGCCAGATGACCGCCGTCGGCATAACCAGGGAGCCCGCCGCGGTGGGCAGGCCCCTAAGGCCCGGCGAAACCGGCCTCCTCCTGGGGCAGGGCGAGCACCGGGCCCTCACCCTCCACGCCCCCGCCCCCGGCTGGGCCATCGAGGCCGACGTGGTCGTCGTCGGCTCAGGCGTCGCCGGGCTGACCGCCGCGCTGTGCTGCGCGGCGGCCGGCCGCCGGACCGTGGTCGTCACCAAGGCCCGGCTCGACGACGGCTCCACCCGCTGGGCGCAGGGCGGCATCGCCGCAGCGCTCGGCGAGGGCGACACCCCCCAGCAGCACCTGGACGACACGCTCGTCGCGGGCGCCGGGCTGTGCGACGAGGAGGCGGTGCGCGTCCTGGTCACCGAGGGCCCCGGCGCCGTACGCCGACTCATCGGCATCGGCGCCGAGTTCGACACCTCGGCCGAGACCGGCGAGATCGAGCTGACCCGCGAGGGCGGCCACCGCCGCCGCCGCATCGCGCACGCGGGCGGCGACGCGACCGGCGCGGAGATCTCCCGCGCGCTCGTGGCGGCCGTACGGGCCCAGGCCATCGAGACCGTGGAGAACGCGCTCGTCCTCGACCTGCTGACCGACGCCGAGGGCCGCACCGCCGGCGTCACCCTGCACGTCATGGGCGAGGGCCGGCGCGACGGCGTCGGCGCCGTGCACGCCCCCGCCGTGGTGCTGGCCACCGGCGGCATGGGCCAGGTCTTCTCCGCCACGACCAACCCGGCCGTCTCCACAGGAGACGGCGTCGCCCTCGCCCTGCGTGCCGGGGCCGAGGTGAGCGACCTGGAGTTCGTCCAGTTCCACCCCACCGTGCTGTTCCTGGGCCGGGAGGCCGAGGGGCAGCAGCCCCTGGTCTCGGAGGCCGTGCGCGGCGAGGGCGCGCACCTGGTCGACGCCGACGGGGTCCGCTTCATGCGGGGCCGGCACGAACTGGCCGAGCTGGCGCCCCGGGACATCGTCGCCAAGGGCATCGTGCGGCGCATGCGGGAGCTCGGCGCCGAGCACATGTACCTGGACGCCCGCCACTTCGGCGCCGAGATGTGGGCCGCCCGCTTCCCCACCATCCTCGCCGCCTGCCGCGCCCACGGCATCGACCCGGTCACCGAGCCGATCCCGGTCGCCCCGGCCGCCCACTACGCCTCCGGCGGCGTCCGCACCGACTTGTCGGGCCGTACGACCGTGCCGGGCCTCTACGCCTGCGGCGAGGTCGCCTGCACCGGCGTGCACGGCGCGAACCGGCTGGCCTCCAACTCCCTCCTGGAAGGGCTGGTGTTCGCCGAGCGCATCGCCGCGGACATCACGGCCCGGCCTCCCGGCCGCCGCGTCCCCGTCCCGCACCCCACGGCCCGGACCCCGCTCCAGGCCCCCGAGACCCGGTACGTGATCCAGCGGACCATGACCACGGGCGCCGGGGTGCTGCGCAGCGCCGAGAGCCTGTCCGCCGCCGCCGTCGCCCTGGAGGCCCTGCACACCGAGGCGTCGGCGGCCCTGGACAGGGACGGCAAGACCGCCGAACCCTGCGTCGAGACCTGGGAGGCCACCAACCTCCTGCTGGTCTCCCGCACGCTGGTCGCCATGGCACGCGCGCGTGAGGAGACCCGCGGCTGCCACTGGCGTGAGGACCGGCCGGAGCGGGACGACGAGCACGGGCGCCACCATCTCGTCGTACGCCTGCTGCCGGACCGCTCGCTCGCCACGAGCGGCACCGCCACGGCACAGTTCCCGCCCGTAAGGGCCGCGGACGCCGCACCCACCACCCACCCTGAAGGGGACACCCGTGAACACGCCTGATCGTCCACAGCCTGTGGAACTCACCCTGCTCCCCCTGGCCATGCCGGCCACGGGCGGCTGCGGCGACGCGTGCGGCTGCGGCGCGGGCGACGACGAGGAGTACGGCGTCGACCCGCTGGAGTGCGGTCTCGACCCGGATCTCGCCGCGCTGCTCACGGCCGCGGGCCTGGACCCCGTCCAGGTCGAGGACATCGCGCACCTCGCCGTCGAGGAGGACCTCGACCACGGCGTGGACGTGACCACGGTCGCCACCATCCCCGAAGACGCCGTCGCCACCGCCGACTTCACCGCCCGCGAGGCCGGTACGGTCGCGGGCCTGCGCGTCGCCGAGGCGGTCCTCTCGGTCGTGTGCACCGACGATTTCGAGGTCGAGCGGCACGTCGAGGACGGCGAGCGCGTCCAGGCCGGCCAGCGGCTGCTCAGCATCCGCACCCGCACCCGCGACCTGCTCACCGGCGAGCGCAGCGCCCTCAACCTGCTGTGCCGGCTCTCCGGCATCGCCACCGCCACGCGCGCGTGGGCCGACGCCCTGGAGGGCACGGGCGCGGCCGTCCGCGACACCCGCAAGACCACGCCCGGGCTGCGCTCCCTGGAGAAGTACGCGGTGCGCTGCGGCGGCGGCGTCAACCACCGCATGTCGCTGTCCGACGCCGCGCTCATCAAGGACAACCACGTCGTCGCGGCGGGCGGCGTCGCGGCCGCCTTCAAGGCCGTACGGACCGAGTTCCCGGACGTGCCCGTCGAGGTCGAGGTGGACCGGCTGGACCAGATCGAGCCCGTCCTGGAGCAGGGCGCGGACCTGATCCTGCTGGACAACTTCACGCCGGAGCGGACCCGCGAGGCCGTCGCCCTGGTCGCGGGCCGCGCCCGCCTGGAGTCCTCGGGCCGCCTCACCCTGGACAACGCGCGCGGGTACGCGGAGGCCGGAGTCGACTACCTCGCCGTCGGCGCGCTCACCCACTCCTCGCCGATCCTCGACATCGGCCTCGACCTGCGCGAGGACGGCTGACCATGCTGCTCACCATCGACGTGGGCAACACCCACACCGTCCTCGGCCTGTTCGACGGCGAGGAGATCGTCGAGCACTGGCGGATCTCCACCGACGCCCGCCGCACCGCCGACGAACTCGCCGTCCTCCTCCAGGGGTTGATGGGCATGCATCCGCTCCTCGGAGAGGAGCTGGGCGACGGCATCGACGGCATCTCCATCTGCTCCACCGTCCCCTCGGTGCTGCACGAGCTGCGCGACGTCACCCGCCGCTACTACGGCGACGTGCCCGCCGTCCTGGTGGAGCCCGGCGTCAAGACGGGCGTCCCGGTGCTCACGGACAACCCGAAGGAGGTCGGCGCCGACCGCATCATCAACGCCCTGGCCGCCGTCGAGCTCTACGGCGGCCCCTGCATCGTCGTCGACTTCGGCACGGCCACGACCTTCGACGCGGTCTCGGCGCGCGGCGAGTACGTGGGCGGTGCGATCGCCCCCGGAATCGAGATCTCCGTGGACGCCCTCGGCGTACGCGGCGCCCAGCTGCGCAAGATCGAACTGGCCCGCCCGCGCAGCGTGATCGGCAAGAACACCGTCGAGGCCATGCAGTCCGGCATCCTCTACGGCTTCGCCGGCCAGGTCGACAGCGTGGTCGAGCGCATGGCACGCGAGCTGGCCGACGACCCGGTCGAGGTCACCGTGATCGCCACCGGCGGCCTGGCCACGATGGTGCTGGGCGAGTCCTCGGTCATCGACGAGCACGAGCCCTGGCTGACCCTGATCGGCCTCCGCCTGGTCTACGAGCGGAACGTCGCCCGCGGGTAGCACGCGCGCGTGGAGGGGTGCCGCGGGGTGAGGTCTTGGACGGGTGCCGCGGGGTGAGGGCCCGTACGGCTGTCCGGCTCACCGACACCCCCAGATCTGTCCGCTAAGAGAAATTTGTCCGCTTAGCACTTAAAGTCGGTTCATGCCCACGCCATACGGTTCCCGCGGCGCCATGGCGTTCAGCGCCGATGAGCTGCGCGTCCTGCGCCGCGCCCTCGCCATCGCCCTGCAGCCATCCCCTCTGCCCCTCGGGGCGGACCGGGAGATGGAGGTCCAAGAGCTGTTCCGGCTCGCCGAAGCCGTGGAGGAGGCGGTCCGGGAAGGCGGCAGACTCCGCGCCTTCCTCCTGGACGACCTCGCCCGCTACCGCGCCGCCCTCCCCGGCGCGGCCCTCGGCTACCTGGAGCGGCTCAAGGACGTCCTGTCCGCCGGTTACGCCCCCGCCGCGGCCGACCTGGCCGCGCTCCGCTCCCTGTGCGCCGCCAGACCGGGCGCCTCGAACGGTGCGAAGGCCGGCGCCGAGACCAACACGGAGCCCGGCGCCGGCCTTCGCACCG
>NZ_LIQY01000241.1 GCF_001418495.1 Streptomyces pathocidini
GAGCTCTCACGAGGACCTGTTGTGGACCGAGGGACGCGGCCGCGGAGCTTATCCCGGAGGACATGAAGCGCCGACGGCGGGGCGTGCGAAGTCGACCCGGTGACCCGGATCGCCACCAGAAGTGTACGGGACCCCGGAGCCGCGGAGCGACACACCGCGGGCGGGGGGTGCGGGCGGGAGGCGGGCGGTGACGGTGCCCGCGGTCTGTCCGCGTTCCCCCTGGGGGTGGCGGAGTTGTCCACAACCGGCGGGTAGTCCACAGCTTTCGACCATGATCCCCAAGCCCGGCGGCGATGCGTCACGGTCGTGCCATGCGATACGAGGACTTGATGCGGCCACTCTTACGCGGCTTGTGGGTATTACGCGGATTGCACGGGTTGCGTTGCTTACGTGCGGGGGCGGCACTGCTGCTCTGCCTGTTTCCCCTGCCGGTAGCGTCCGCCCCAGCCGCGGCCGCGACACCCGCTGGAGGCGGTGCCCGGGCCGTGGCTCGGAACGGGGCCTGGGCCGTGGCCGGGGCCTGGCCCGTGGACGGGACCGAGTGGCGGACGCGGGCCTGGCCGGCAGGTCCGGCAGGTCCGGCGGATGAGAACGAGCCGCGGGCACACACCGGACCGGTGGGACCGGTGAACGAGAACGAGCCCCGGGCACGAGCCTGGCCGGCGGGACCAGTGAGCGAGAGCCAGCCACAGGCACGGCCCTGGCTGATGGGACCGATAGGTCTGGTAAACGACGACGAGCCGCGGGCACGGGCCTGGCCGGTGGACGGGGCGGGTGGGGTGCGGCCGATGGTGGTGCGCGGCTGGGAGCCGCCCGCGACGCCGTACGGACCGGGGCACCGCGGTGTCGATCTCGCGGCGGCGCCCGGCCAGGCCGTGCGGGCCGCGGGCACGGGCCGGGTCGCCTTCGCGGGGAGCGTGGCGGGACGCCGGGTCGTTGCGGTGGAGCTGGACGGTACGGGCAGACCACCGCTGCGCGTCACGTACGAGCCGGTGCGCGCGGTGGTCGCCAAGGGCGACCGAGTCGCGACCGGGCAGCGGGTCGGCACCCTGGACGACGGCCCGCACCACTGCCCGGACGGCTGCCTGCACTGGGGGCTGCGCCGTGGAGACCACTACCTGGATCCGCTGTCCCTGCTCCCCGCCCGGCTGCTCCGCAACGGCCCGTCCCGCCTGCTGCCGGTCTTCGGGGTACGGAAGCCGTGGGCGGAGTCGATTCCCGCTGGGGAGTCGACTTCCCCTGGGGCGGAGTCGCCGGGCGCTGTGGCATCGCCAAGGGCGACTGGGGTTGCGACGGACCGGGCGCCTGCCACGGCCTGGGGAGCGGCGACTCTGGCCATCGGTGCCTGGTGGGCGCACGCCCGGCTCCGGCGCCAAGCTGCCAGGCGAGGCCGACCCAGGAGAGCGGGCCGGAGACCCGACTTCCGGAGCCGCGAGAGCCGCCGGTCCAGCAGCGGGCCAACCGCCCGGCTCAGCCGGGACCGGCACCCAGCCCGGCCCTGCCTGACACCTGTCACAGCCCCGCCCGACGCCTGGCTCAGCCCTGATCGATGCCCGACTCAGCCGGGACCGGCGCCCAGCTCAACCCCAGCCCAACCCTGGCCGGCGCCTGACTCAACCCCGTCCGACGCCCAGCCCAACCCTGGCCGACGCCTGACTCAGGCCGGGACCGGCGCCCAGCCCTGGCCGACGCCCAAGCCCAGCCCCGTCCGACGCCTGACTCAACCCCGTCCGACGCCCCGGAGGGAGATGGCCACCGCTGCTTCGGTGATCTGGTCCGGGTCCTCTGCCGCGCCGAGTTCGATGCGGCGGACCGCCGCATCCACGACGCCCTGGAGCAGCATCGCGGCGAGCCTCGGCTGCTCGTGGCCGAGGTCGCCCAGCGCCTCGACGATCATGGCGATCAGCCCGCCGTGCGCCGCGCGGATCTTCTCGCGCGCCCCGGCGTCCAGCTCGCCTGCCGAGATCGCGACGACGGCCCGGTGCCGCCGGTCGCCGACCAGCGCCAGCTGCTGCCGCACATATGCCTCGACCTTGCCCGAAGGCGTGTCGGCCGAGGCCATGGCCGCCTCGACCTCCGCCGCCCAGACCGGGAAGTCGACGGCGCACAACTCCTCGACCACGGCCGCGCGGGAGCGGAAATACTCGTAGACGGACGACCGCGCCAGGCCGGTCTTTTCGGCGAGGGCGGGGAAGGTCAACGCCTCCGTGCCGCCTTCGGAGAGCAGGGTGCGCGCGGCATCCAGCAGGGCGGCGCGCTGCATCGTGCGGTGCTCGGCCACTGAGGCCGCTCGAATCCTGGGCACGCCCCCACTCTACGGACGCACGGCCCTCGGCGGCACTCCGCGACGGCGAGACCGGGGCGAACCACTACGGATCGGTGCGGCGGTTCACCTCGGGGAGGGACGATTCAGCGTCCGACATCGGCCAGTTTGGCCCTGAGCTGGAGCACGGACTTGGTGTGGATCTGGCTGACCCGGCTCTCGGTCACCCCGAGAACCTGCCCGATCTCGGCGAGCGTCAGCCCCTCGTAGTAGTAGAGCGTGACCACGGTCTTCTCGCGCTCGGGAAGGGTGTTGATGGCCCGGGCCAGCAGCCGCCGCAACTCGCGGTCCTCGGCGACCTCCACCGGGTTGTCCGCGGCGGTGTCCTCGAGCGTGTCCATCAGCGAGAGCCGGTCGCCGCCCTCGCCGCCGACGTGCAGCAGCTCCTCCAGGGCAACCACGTTCGCCAGCGACAACTGACTGAAGACATTGTGCAGTTCGTCGAGGCTGATGCCCATCTCCGAAGCCACCTCGGCCTCGGAGGGCGTGCGCCGGAGCCCGGCCTCCAGCGTGGCGTAGGCGCGCTCGACCGCCCGCGCCTTCTGCCGTACGGAACGGGGGATCCAGTCGAGCGCCCGGAGTTCGTCGATCATCGCTCCGCGAATCCGCGTGATCGCGTACGTTTCGAACTTGATCGAGCGTTCCGGCTCGAACTTTTCGATGGCGTCGATGAGTCCGAAGACTCCCGAGGAGACGAAGTCCGCCTGCTCGACGTTGGGCGGCAGCCCCACGCTGACCCGGCCCGCCACGTACTTCACCAGCGGCGAGTAGTGCAGGATCAGCTGCTCCCGCAGCCGCTCGTCAGCCGTTTCCTTGTACGACCGCCACAGCTCGTCCAGCGACGCGGGCGCGGCCGGGCGCACGCTGCCGCGGGCGGCGGGTGGCACTGCCGCGCGGTCAGGCCCTGAGGTGTGCTGGGGCATTCGTCGCCTTGAGCCGTTCTGCCGTCACCGGGGTGAGGACGTCTGTCGTAGTCGGAACGCCTGTGAGCGTAGCGTGACTGCCGTGTCGCAGCGTGCGAAGTCCGCTGGTTCGGACCGGGGCGGACCGGTTCCGCGGCCCGCACCGAAGGGTTGCGGCACGGCGTGCCGAGGGCCGCCGCGTACGGAACACAAAGTCGGCTGTTGCGGTCATCGGCCCAACCCTGTCACCCGAACGCAGCAGGTCAAGGACCGCCTCGCCGGGTTCGGCCAGGGCCCCGGGAGTACCGCGTCAACTGCCAGCGTTCGCCGTGCCGTTCGACGAACCCCAGTGATTGCAGTTCGTACAGTTTTGCCAACACCTCCTCATATCCGGTACATGCGTCGCGGGCCAGGTGACGTGCGTTGACGCTCGCCCTGGCGGGCAGTGCTTCGAGCACTCTCGACGAGGCCGGATCGAGCAGGTCCCGGGCCACGACGGGGCCTCTCCGCTCGGGTGCCAGTTCGCCGATGGCGCCCACGAGTTCGGCGACCTCGGCGGCGTCGGTCACCAGCGTGGCGCCGTCCCGCAGCAGCTCGTGGACGCCCGCCGAGAGGCCGGAGGTGACCGGTCCCGGTACGCCCATCACGGCCCGGCCCAGCTGCCGCGCGTACCGGGCCGTGACAAGCGATCCGCTGCGGTACTCGGCCTCGACCACCACCGTCCCCCGCGTCAACGCGGCGATGACGCGGTTGCGCAGCACGAACCGGCTGCGCGTGGGGTGCCCGCCGGGTGGCAACTCCCCCACCAGCACGCCCTGATCGGCGATCTTGGCGATCAACCCGGCGTGCCCGCGCGGGTAGGGCACGTCGACGCCGCAGGCGAGTACGCCGACGGTCGCGCCGTCCACGGCGAGCGCCCCGCGGTGCGCGGCCCCGTCCACGCCGTACGCGGCGCCGGAGCTGCCCGCGGGGGCGGCGTCCCGCGCCGGGTCGTAGCCGGGCCCCGGCACTCCGTCCCGTACGGTGTCGCGCTCCACCCTGCGCACGGTGGCCGCCCGGCCCTCCAGGGCGAAGGTCGCGACGGGGGCGCGGAGGGTGCCCAGGGTGGTGAGGCGCAGCGCGGACTCGGCTTCCCGCCGCTCGCTCTCGGACGGGGAGCCGTCGGAGTGCTGGGCGGAGCCGACGACGCCGATGAGGACCAAGGCCCCTGCGGCGCCGACCGTGATCCCCCACCGCCGGGCCCGGGCGGTCTTCTCGGCTTGTCGTACAAGCTGCATGGCGCCGCATCCTGCCAGCGGTCCGGGCGTGCGGAGCCGTGACGGCGCCGGGGCGAGAGGGCGGTCCGCCGGATGGCGCACAGCCGGGCCGCCCACCGCCGACCGGCACAATGGGCCGGGTGAACGACAACGGCCCCGACAGCGGCCCCGGCAACGACCCAGGGAACGGTCCCGACAACGGCCCAGGGGACGGTCCAGGCGGCAGCGACCAGGCGGGCGGTCTCGGCGCCTTCGCCGCCCTGCTCACCGACGAGGGCCGGGCCCTCCTCGCCGACCTGCGCGACTTCGACCCGGCGGCGGAACTGGCGGTCGCGACGCGGCTGCGCCGCGAGCACCCGGCCGAGCTGGTGTCGGCCGCGCTCGGCCAGGCGCGGCTGCGGCAGCGCGCGGCGGCGAAGTTCGGCGCGGACGCGGCGGTCATGTTCTTCACCCCGAACGGCGTGGAGCAGGCGACCCGTACGGCCGTCGCCTCGTACCGCGCGGCCCGGTTCGCGGCGCTCGGCGTACGGCGGGTGGCCGACCTGTGCTGCGGCATCGGCGGCGACGCAGTGGCGCTGGCGCGGGCGGGGGTGGCCGTGCTGGCGGTCGACCGCGACCCGCTGACGTGCGCGGTGGCGCGCGCGAACGCGGCGGCGCTGGGTCTTGCGGACCTGATCGAGGTGCGGTGCGGGGATGTGGCGGAGGTCGAACTCGACCCGTTCGACGCGGTGTTCGTGGATCCGGCGCGGCGAGGTGGGAGCAGAGGGGCAACGCGCAGCGCTTCCGGCCGGGGTGGTGGCCGGGCGACGGGTGGACGGATCTTCGATCCGGAGGCCTATTCGCCGCCGCTGTCGTGGGCCGTGGAGGCGGCGCGCAAGGTCCCGGCTGCGGCGTTGAAGATCGCGCCCGGGGTGCCGCACGAGGCGGTGCCCGAAGACGCCGAGGCGGAGTGGATCTCGGACGGGGGCGACGTCAAGGAGGCGGTGCTGTGGTTCGGCGGCGCGGGGACGGCCGGTGCCCGCCGGGCGACGCTGCTGCCGGGCCCGCGGGCTCTGGTCGGCGCGGGCCTGCCGGACCCCAGGGTGGGGCCGGTCGGCCGGTTCCTCTATGAGCCGGACGGGGCCGTGATCCGGGCCCACTTGGTGGCCGATGTGGCCGAGCGCGTGGACGGCCGGCTGATCGATCCGACGATCGCGTACGTGACGGCGGACGCGCTGAGCCCGACCCCGTACGCATCGGTGTACGAGATCACGGACGTGCTGCCGTTCAACGTGAAGCGGCTGAAGGCGCTGCTGCGGGAGCGCGGGGTCGGCACGCTGACGGTGAAGAAGCGCGGGTCGGCCGTCGAGCCGGAGGAGCTGCGCAAGAAGGTCAGGCCACTGAAGGGGCAGGCGTCCACGACGGTGTTCCTCACGCGGGTGGCGGGCGCCCCGTCCATGCTGCTGGGACACCCGGCACCGGTTCACGGCCCGCTCGGCTAGTTCCGCCCGGTTTCCGTCCTGCCCAGCCTTC
>NZ_LIQY01000242.1 GCF_001418495.1 Streptomyces pathocidini
GCGCGGGCCCGCGCCGGTCGGGGTACGGGTGGGGGCGGGGCGCGTCGTCTCGTCCGGCATGGCTGCCAGTATCCCCGGGCCCGGCGCGTTCACTCCCCCTGCCGCACGGTCGAGTTGACCAGGGCGTCCAGCGCCGGCGCGGTTCCTCGTAGGGCAGTTGCTTGACCTGACGCAGCATCGGCGCAGATTCGACGTGCCGGCGCGGCCGTCGGCCGGATCGGCTCCGTGACATCACGCCGCGCAGCGGTGACGTGCGCTGTGAGTGGGAGTGCGGGGTGAATGCCTCAACGTGGCGGTGGGTACAAGAGGGGAAGCCCGGTCATCGGCCGAGGGAGGGTTTCGGTGGACGGTATCGAGCTTCCCGATGATGCGGCGGTAGCCGAGGCCCTCGCAGTGTTGCTGCCGAGGATGCGGGCGCCGACCGACCCCGGCCAGAGCGATGCCCTCACCCGAGCCGCACGCCGGCTCCATCGGGAGAACCGAGGCAGCCCTCCGTGACTGGGCACGAACCGCGGCCGGCGCCCTGCCCGGTACGGGCCACCACGCTTCGGGGCGGTGTGCCGGCCTGGCTGGTCACCCGTTATGCCGACGTGGTTGCCATGGCGGGGCACCCCGATCTGAGCTGTGACCCCGTCCATGCGGGGGACACCCTGGAGAGGGCCCTGGGCCCGGCCGCCAGGGCCCGGCCCGATCTTCGCTCCAGTCTGCTCACCCTCGACCCGCCCGACCACACCCGGCTCAGGGCGTACGCGGTGGCGCCCTTCACGCCTCGCCGTTCCGAGCAGCACCAGGGCCTCATCTCGGCCGCCGCCGACGCCCTCATCGACAAGATCGCTCCCACCGGACGCGCCGATCTGATGCCTGACCTGGCCCTGCCGCTGTCCACCACAGTGCTGTGCGAGGCGGTCGGCGTCCCGCGCGACGGCCACTCACTGGTCCGGAGATGGCTCGATACCGCCCTGCTCCCCACCGCCGACGCGGCCTCGATCCGTGCCCTGAACGCCGTGCTGACCGAGGTCGACGACTACCTCGTTACGCTGCTGCCGCACCATCGCGCCAACCCGGGACCGAGCCTGCTCTCCCGACTTGTCCGCGCCCTCGACGCCGGAGCCCTCACCCGGACCGAGGCCACCGAGCTGGCCGCCACTGTGCTGTTCGCCGGCGTCGAGGCACCCGCGGCGGTCATCGGCGCCGGGCTGCTGGCCCTCCTCCAGCACCCCGATCTGTGCGCCCGGCTGCGTACCGCACCCCGGGCCGTGCTCGACTCAGCGGTCGAGGAGATCGTCCGTCACGGCGGCCCCATTGAGGCGCTGACCCGCTACTCCACTGCCCCCATCGACGTCGATGGCCTGGAGATCCCCGCGGGCGTCCCCGTCATCCTGTGTACCGGAGTCGCCAACCACGACCCCAGCGCGTTCACCCACCCCGACCGGCTCGACATCGACCGCACCCCCAATCCCCACCTCGGCTTCGGCCACGGCCCCCATCGATGCCCCGGTGCTTCCCTCGGCCGTCTCATCACCGCCACCGCCATCCACACCACACTGCGCCGGCTGCCCGAGCTGGCCCTCGATACACCCACCGCCCCGCGACAACGCAACAGCGTGTTCGTCCACGGCATCGCAGAACTCCCCGTGACCTTTGACGCCCAACCCTGACGTACCGCGCGCTGCGTTCAACACCCGTCCACAGAACGTCACTTGGCTCCGCCGTCGCAGCAGGATACGCCCCGCCGCGACGGCGCAAACCGTATCGGCGCAGTCCGCGCGACCGGGATGCCCGGTCCAGGGTCGACCGCCCGGAGGGCGGCGGTGCCCGACCCGGCGCACCCCGGATCGCCCAGCCCCGCCAGGAATGTTCACCTCCGCAGGTAGGCCAGGCCCGGGTGCGCCCCCGCGTACGCCGTCAGCAGCCGTCGTGCCACGCCCACGGAGTCCACGAGGGGGTGGAGGGCGAAGGCCTTCACCGCGGCCTCGCGCGAACCGGAGTCCGCGGCCGCCAGGATCTCGCGTTCGACTGCCTTGACCGCGCAGACCAGTCCGGCGGCGTGCCCGGCCAGCGGGGTGACGGCGACGGGGTGCGCCCCGTTGGCGTCCACCAGGCACGGAACTTCCACCACCGCGTCCGCGTCGAGCGCCGAAAGCGCCGTCCGGTTGCGGACGTTGAGGATGAGCGTGGCGCGTTCGTCGCGCGCGATGGCACGCATCAGCGCGAGCGCGACGCGCTCGTACCCGCCCGGCTCCAGGTCGCTCTCCGCCCGCTCCCCGGCCCCCGCCGCCTCGCGGTTCTCGGCCATGTACGTGGCCTCCCGTTCGGCCCGCGTCCGCTCCCACGCCTCCAGCGCCGAGCCGACCCCGCGCGCCACCGCCTCGTAGAAGCCCGTCTGCTGGTCGCGGAGGAACGCGCCGCGGGTCTGCTTCGCCTCCCGCTCGGCGGCCATCGCCTCGCGGTTGTAGTAGTAGTAGTGCAGGTACTCATTCGGGATCGCGCCGAGCGACCGCAACCAGTCCGCGCCGAAGAGCCGGCCCTCCTCGAATGAGCCGAGCGCCGCCGAGTCGGCCAGCAGGCGCGGCAGTTGGTCCCGCCCGCCGACGTACAGCCCGCGCAGCCAGCCGAGGTGGTTGAGGCCGACGTAGTCGATCCCGGCCTCCTCCGGATCCGCGCCCAGCGCACGGGCGACCCGGCGGCCGAGGCCGACGGGCGAGTCGCAGATGCCGATGACGCGGTCGCCCAGGTGGTGCGACATGGCCTCGGTGACAAGGCCCGCCGGGTTGGTGAAGTTGATGACCCACGCGTCGGGGGCGACCGCCGCCATGCGGCGCGCGATCCCGACCGCGACCGGCACGGTCCGCAGCCCGTACGCGATGCCGCCCGCGCCGACCGTCTCCTGCCCGAGCACGCCCTCCTCCAGTGCGATCCGCTCGTCGGCGGCGCGCCCTTCGAGCCCGCCGACGCGGATCGCGGAGAAGACGAAGTCGGCGCCGCGCAGGGCGTCGTCGAGGTCGGTGGTGACGGTGACCTCGGGGGCGCCCCCGACCCCGGCGGCCTGCTCGGCCAGGACGCGCGCGATGGCCGAGAGCCGGCCGGCGTCGACGTCGTACAGGACCACCCGCGTCACACGCCCCGCACCCCGGTCGCCGAGCAGCGCCCCGTACACGAGCGGCACGCGGAATCCCCCGCCGCCCAGGATCGCCAGCTTCACTCCCAGCCCACCTCTCCGCACGCCATCACGCCTGATCCACCGTCTCCTCCGCCGTCTCCTCCGCCCTCTCGGCCGTCTCCTCGGCCGTCTTCGGGTCTTGCCGCCGGAGCCTACCGGCGCGGTGCGACGACGCGAGCCGGACGGCGCCTGGGCGGAAGGTGCGGAAGGGCGCGCGGAATTCATTCGCTCGTACGTTCTATTGCGGGCGTACGATGGATTCATGTCCTTCCACCTGCAGGGCTCCCTGTTCGACGAGACCGGCGAGACCGACGAGATCGGCCTGCGACCGCTGGACGGGATGGGCCGTACGCCGCTTGGCCGCGGCGTATGGATCGACGTGCTGCGTTCCTGGCTGAGCGGCGCGGACGCGCTCTTCGAGGAGCTGGCCGAGTCGGTGCCGTGGCACGCGGAGCGGCGGACGATGTACGAGCGGGAGGTCGACGTACCACGTCTGCTCTCCTTCTACGGGGCGGGCGACCCGCTCCCCCACCCCGTCCTGGACCGGGCCCGCACCGCCCTGAGCGAGCACTACGCGGCGGAGCTCGGCGAGCCGTTCCTGACGGCGGGGCTGTGCTACTACCGCGACGGCCGCGACAGCGTCGCCTGGCATGGCGACCGGATCGGCCGCGGCCGGACCGAGGACACGATGGTCGCCATCGTCTCGGTCGGCGAACCCCGCGCCCTGCTGCTGCGGCCGCGCCCCGGGCCCGGCGCCCGCGACGGCGGCGCCTCGACCGTCCGGAAGGCGCTGGGACACGGCGACCTGATCGTCATGGGCGGCTCCTGCCAGCGCACCTGGGAACACGCGATCCCGAAGACGAACCGGCCCGTGGGTCCGCGCATCAGCATCCAGTTCCGGCCACAGGGTGTGCGCTGACGCGGCGCACGTCTGCCGCAGCGACGCGCAGGGCCGGGCTCGGGACGTGCACTGGCACCGCGCACACCTGCCGCCGCGACGCGCCGGGCCCGGGCTCGGAACGTGCACCGACACCGCGTACGTCTGCCGCCGCGACGCGCCGGGGCCGGGCTCGGGTGCGAGCATGCACGTATGGGCTGGGAAGAGGTCGCCGACCGGCTGTACGGGCTGCCGCCCGAGGAGTTCACGACCGCCCGCGACGAGGCCGCGAAGGCCGCCCCGCGCGGGCAGGCGGCGAAGATCCGCGCACTGCGGCGCCCGACCCTGGCCGCCTGGACGGCCAACCTCCTCGTACGCAGTGAGCCCGAGCGGATCGAGACGCTGACCGGCCTCGGGGAGCAGCTGCGCCGGGCCCACGAGCAGCTGGACGGCCGGCAGCTGCGCGAACTGGCCCAGCAGCAGCGGCAGTTGGTCGCCGCACTGTCCCGCCGGGCCCAGGAGCTGGCCGCCGAGGCCGGACGGCCGGTCGGCGAGAGCGTCCTGCGCGAGGTCGAGTCCACGGTGCACGCCGCTCTCGCCGACCCGGACGCGGCGGCCGAGTTGACCACCGGGCGCCTGTCGAAGGCGTTGAGCCGCCCCACCGGTTTCGGCCCCCTGACCGCCGCCGCCGAGCCGCCGCCCGAGGGCGGCGCGACCGGGGCTTCCAGGGCTTCCGGAACCACCGGAGCCACCGGAGCCACGGTGAGCCGCATCCGCCCCCGGAAGACGCCGCCGACCGGCGGGACCAAGACCAGCGACCGGGACCGGGACCGCCGGGCCTCGGTAACGCCCCTGCACCGGCGAGCCGAGGAGGAGAAAGCGGCGGCGGACCGTCGCCGCCGGACGGAGGAGACCCCGAAGCGCCCGGCCGCACGCGAACACGCGGAGGCGCGCGGAGGCTCGGAGGCCGGGAAGCAAGCCGAGACACGCAAGCGGACCGAACGCGAACAACCCCGGCGCGGGCGGCCCGGGAATGCCGCCACGCCTCAACAGGCCCAGCACGAGCCCGATCCCGAACCTGCCCAGCGCGCCACCGCGCGCAAGGGGGTCGAACGGGAGCGGGCCCAGCGTGAAGCCGAACGGGAGCGGACGCGCCGCGCACGCGTCGAACACGCCGAGCAGGAGCGGGCTCGCCGTCAGGCCGAGCGCGAGTGGCGCGGCGCGCTGCGCGAGGCCCGGGCTGAGGCCGCGGAGCTCCGGCGCGCGGCCCGGGCCGCCGAGGCCGAAGCGGCAACCGGGGAACGGGAGTTGGCCGACGCCGAGTCCCAGCGGCAGGAGGTGGAGAGCCTCGTGCAGGAGCTGGCTGACGCGCTGCGCGGGGCGCGCACGGAACTCTCCGAGGCGAAGAAGACCGAGCGCGCCGCCCGCACCCGCGCGCGTAAGGCGCGCGAGGCGGCCGAGCGCGACCGGACCCGCGCGGCGGAAGCGGCCGAACGCGTGGAGACGTTCGCGGTCCGCGGGTAGGGGAACGAGCCGCGGGGCCGCCGGGCAACAGACCCGGAAGTCTCGCGACAGGGGATGGGACCGGCCCGCGAACCCCGGGCCGTTGGCTCAGCCGGAGTTCGCGGGCCGCCCTCCCCGGCTCAGCCCGTGTACGTGAATTCGCTCGCCGGGCTGGTGGGGGACGTGGCCACACCGACCGTCACGGTGATGTCCACCGTCTTCGGCCACTCGGGGCGATGGAGCGGTACTTTCGCCGTGATCTGGGTCGGGGAGACGAAGGTGACCGAAGTCAGGGCGATGTCCTTGATGTGCGCGGTTGCTCCTGAGGTGAAGCCCGAGCCGTTGATGGTGACCTGAGTGCCGAGTTTTCCGCTGCGGGGGGTGACTGTGCTGACGACTACGGGTGCGGGTCCCCCGTCGTAGGCGAACTGGCCCAGTGGAACGGCGGGTGACGTGCCGAGCATGGTGGTGACGCGTACGTCGGCAATGCCGTGGCCGTCGGGTGCGGTGGCCTTGATCCGCGTACCGGAGGAGTCGACGGAGAAGTCGGTGCACGGGATCGGGCCGAAGTCGACGACGCTGTCCGCGCTGAATCCGGTGCCGGTGATATTGACCGACTGACCGCCCTGCCCGGCGGTCGGGCTCACCGCGGTCACCGTCGGCCCGGCAGGAACGAGGGGCGCGCCCAGCAGGTTCAGGTACGTGGAGTTGGCGTGCTGGAACGCGACCTGCCCCAGGAAGTCGCCGGTGGTCTCGTTGACGAGTTGCGCGTTGTACGTCGTGTAGTCCGCGTTGACCGTCTTGGGGCTGGTGGCGCTGGGTTGGACGTAGACGTTGCCATTCCGGAGGAGGTCGATCCCCGACAGCAAAATCTTCACCTCTTCGTTCGCCGACGGGCCTGGGGCCGGGTACCAGCCCTTGGCCGCGGACAGGTCGGACCAGGCCCGGGGGACCAGGTCGTAGGCGTTGACCCAGCGCTCGTTCAGACTCCACGGCCGGGAGTCGACGTAGTCGGCGAAGCTCTTCAGGCCCGCAGTGGGAGCGGCGAAGGTGAGGAGCGCGAACGACGGGTTCTTCGCCCAGGTCTGGGCCTGGAGGTACGTGGCCAGCGTGGTGGCGATGCAGCCGCCGAGGCTGTGGCCGGTCACGTAGACCGTCGGCCTGGGCGTGGACGGTACGTACGAGAGAAGGGCGGCGAGCACCTGCGGGAGCGTCCCGCCCGTGGGGACGGCGGAGTCGGGCCCACCGGGCTCGCTGCCCGCTGCCGGGGCGTCGGTCGTCGCTGTGATGCCGCGCGCGGTGACGACCTGGGTGAACGCGGCCATGGCACCGGCCGAGACGGCGGTGTTCGCGGATCCGCCGGCGGTGAACGGCACCACTGTGCCGACGTCGAGGTCCTCCATCATGTCGGTCGGGTTGTCGATCGTGCCGCGGACGACCACGGCGATCTGGTTGGAACCGTCCGAGTTCCAAGCGATGTAGGCGAGGTTCGCGTTGTCCGGGCTGAGCGCCAGCCACCTCAGTTCCCACGTGCTGCGGGTGGCGAGCGCGGCGTTGTCCAGTTGCGCCGCGATGCCGAGCCGGGCGCGCTGGGTCTGCTCCTGCAAGCTTTCACCGGACGGGCGCGGGGTCGCCGCCGTGGCGGCGATCGCGGAGAGGGTCATGGTGACCTGGGCTGGGTTCGGGTCCGACTGGGCCGCCGTCGTCATGCGTGCTCCTTGCGTGGCTGCGTTTCTGAGGAGCGGAGTGGGCTGCGGCGGCAGTGTTTCCTACGGACCTCCGGGGCCCCGGCCCCGGACCGCGCTCTGGCGGTGTTCGCCACTCCGAATATCGCGTTGCTCCCGATCATCCTGTTCGCGGCGGGGCGCCTGGCGGCTTCGCACCCCCGGAAAGCAACAGATTTCAGGCTCCTGGCCCAGCCTGGCCCAGCCCGGGCCTGCCCTGGGCTGGCGGCGTTCACATGACCGAATACTGACCGGATCCGTGAATGCCGTTTACTGTCCGTGAAGCCGATTCCTACGCTCCGGTCGACCACACCAAGCATGCTCGAATCAACCGGCGGCCCAGCCGAACTATCCTTTCCAACCGCCTAGTTGAGATGCTCGTGAGCTACTGGGCGGCGCCGCCGTCCCTTCACGGCACCCGCCCCACCCCCAGATGAACACTCACCGGTCCCCGGTGAACACTCGCGATCTCCGCTGACGCGGCCCCGGTTCCGCCTCCACCATGTCGGCGTCACCCGACACGGAGGTGCTCATGACACGCTGGAGATCCGCTCTGGCCGCCCTGTCCGCAGGGACCCTCGCCGTTGCCGCGCTGCTCATCGCGCCCACTCAGGCGCACGCCGCGCCCAGTGATGCCGAACTCGCGTACCGCTGGGCGCCGGTGCACTACCAGGACACCTCGGACGCGTACCCCACGGCCGACTACCTCGCGCCGGTCGACTACGACGGCGACTGGGTCGCGAACAACAACTGGAACAACCTCGACGCCAGCGCCTCGCGCCTGACCGGCACGGTCTACTACTCGGTGGCCGAGACCTCGACACACTGGTACGTGACGTACGCGTTCTTCCACCCCAGGGACTGGAAGGACTATCCCCTCAACCTGTTCTCCCACGAGAACGACATGGAGGGGCAGTTGGAGGTCGTCCGCAAGGACGGCAGCGAGTTCGGCACTCTCCAGGCCGTGGTCTCGCTCGCGCACGACAACTTCTACTCCTACGTCGCCCCGGGCAGCCCCCTCACCGACGGCGGCGAGAACATCGACGGCACGCTCGTGATGCAGACCGTCGACGGCGCCGCGCACCCCACCAGCTTCCAGGAGGCCCGCGGCCACGGCGCGTACGCCTGGGACGGGGCCGCCGATCCGCAGGCCGCCGCCTTCGACGGGGGCGACGGTGTCGTCTACACGCCCAGCCGCGGCGCCGGCTCCGTGCCCTCCGGCGGCAACGACCGCGGCGCCACGTACGGCCTGGTGGACCTCACCGCGAGCGGCGGACTGTGGGCGCGGCGGAACAACACCGAGACGTACGCCTCGTACGGCACCTTCCGCGGCGACGACGGCCAGGACAACCGTGCGCACGCGCCCTGGGCCTGGGACGACTCCAACGACGGCAGCGAGCTCCAGGCCGGGGTCATCGCCACCGACCCGGCGCTGCTGGTCTCGAAGTACTTCGGCAACACAGGGGATTTGAGCAGGACATACTTGCGCAATCCCTTCCAAGGCTGAGCTATATCTGACCTTTTGCCTGCTATCGGCCGCATTTCGAGAGAAGTGCGGCCGATGGCCGCTCAAGGGCCCCGCCGGGCCCTCGCGGCGCCTCACCCCGCCCCCGAAATCGCTTCCCGGAATCCATTGACGGTTCACTCAACGCCTCCCTAAGGTCTCTGGTTAATCGCTTAACCACGCTGATGCGGAGGCGTTTTCCCATGCGTGCGCAACTCAGGCGGCTCCCCCCACTGTTGGCGGCCACCATGCTGCTGGCCACCGGCTGTGCCGCACTGGACCCGCAGGACGACGGACCGAACACGCTCGTGATCCACACCCAGATCAGCGGCACCGCGCCCGGTGCCGAGGTGTTCAACGCCGTCGTCGCCGACTTCCGGCGCCAACACCCCGAGATGCACGTCAAGGTGGTCTCCAACGCCGACGACCTGCCGCAGGTGTACGAGACCTCGCGGCTGGCCGGCAAGGAAGCCGACGTCGTCATCGTGAACCTCTTCGACAAGACGCTGGAGTGGACCGGGGTCGGGGCCACCGTCCCGGTCGGGAAGTACGCCGACGCCTGGGGCCTCCGCGACCGGATCGAGCCCGAGGCCGTCAAGCAGTGGACCGACGGGAAGGGCCGGCTGCGCGGGCTGCCGTACATCGGCACCAACTGGCCCGTCGCGTACAACATGGCCGTACTGCGCAAGGCGGGCGTGGCCGAGCCGCCCGCCACCACCGGCGAACTCCTCGACGCCGCGAAGAAGGTGAAGGACAAGGGCGGCATCGCGGTCACCATCGGCGGCAGCGACTGGACCGGCCAGAAGCTGCTGCTCCAGATCCTCCAGTCGTATCTGCCCCCGGAGGAGGGCCCGAAGCTCTTCACCGAGGGCGACTACTGCGGCTCGCCCGCGGCGATGAAGGGCCTGAAGCTCTTCACCGAACTGCGCGACGCCGGGGTCTTCGCCGAGAACGCGCAGGGCCTGACCTCGGACACGATGACCACCCAGTACAACACCGGCCAGGCCGCGGCCATGTCGGCGATGTCCTCGGCGCTCGGCAAGGTGCCGGAGAAGACGGTGAAGGACACGGTCGTCTCCGGCTGGCCGGTGCCGAAGGACGGGGTGCACGACCATCCGACGATGATCCGCAGTTTCACCGCGGCGGGTCTGTGGCTCAGCCCCAACGGCGCCAAGAAGCTGCCGCTGGTGAAGAAGTTCGTCCAGTACATGTACAGCGAGAAGGTCGTCGACCGGTTCATCACCGAGGCGGGCCGCGACATGGCCGTGCGCTCCGGCACCGTGCCGAAGGACTTCCCGCTGATCGCCGCGGCCCGGAAGGCCGCCGAGGACAAGGCGGTCGACAAGGTCATGCTCCCGGACGTCCACATCCCGGGCGCCGCCACCCAGCCACTGATCAACGCCACGGCCCAGGCGTTCGCGCCCGGCCGCACGCCCCAGCAGATCTGCCGGGCAATGAGCGCCGCCTACGAGCGCACGAACTGAAGGGTTGGGCTCTCCATGTCCGTCGTGGCCACCGCACCCTCCCGCCCCCGCGCCGGCGCCGGTCAGGACCGCGTGCGCCAGGACCGCACCGGCCGCCCCCGCGCCACCGGGACGCTGCTCGCGCTGCCCGCGCTCGTCTGGTACCTGCTGTTCACCCTCGGCCCGCTGCTGGCCATGGTGTGGATCTCGGCCCTGAAGTGGCCGGGCATGCTCCAGCCGACGAGCTTCGCCGGCCTGGACAACTTCCGCTACGTGCTGAGCGACCCGCTGTTCTGGGACGCGGCCCGCAACACCGGCGTCCAGCTCCTGGTCGCCCTCCCGCTGATGGTGCTGCCCGCGTACATGCTCGGCTACTACGTCAGCCGCCGCCCACGCGGCCACCACATCCTGCGCTACCTGCTGTTCGTCCCCGGGCTGATCTCCGCGCCGACCAAGGCCATGCTCTTCTACGCGGTGCTCTCCCCCGACGGCGTCGTCAACGGCGCGCTGAAGTCCCTCGGACTCGGCGGCCTGGCGCACGTCTGGCTGGCCGACAGCGCCACCGCGCTGGCCTCGATCATCGCGATCGACGTCTGGAGCGGGATCGGCTTCACGGCCGTGCTGTTCGCGGCCCGGCTCGGCGCCGTGCCGGAGGAGATCGGCGAGGCCGCCTCGTTGGACGGGGCGGGGCACTGGCGGCGGATGTGGCGCATCCACTTCCCCGTGATCCGCGACTACGTGGGCGTGGTGACGATGCTGCAGTTCCTGTGGACGCTCTTCGGCTCGGCGCAGCTGGTGCTGCTGCTGACCCAGGGCGGCCCCGGCAGCGCCTCGACCACGCTGTCGTTCCTCGTCTACCAGAAGGCGTTCATCCAGGCCGACCTGGGCTACAGCCAGGCCGTGGGTGTGCTGCTGTTCGCCGTGGGCCTGGTGGGCATGCTCGCCATCCGCCGCGCGCTCCGGCAGAACTACTGAGCCGGCACGACTGAGCCCGCACCACTGAGCCGCACTACTGGGCCCGTCGAAGCCCGCGGCCGAACCAACGAGAGGCAGGAGGACCGGCGTGACGTCGTCCACCCGTACCGCGTCGTCCACCCCGACCGCACCGCGCGTCGCCCCGGGGCCCGGCGGGGCGGCCCCCGCCGCCGGGCGGCGGCGGCCGATCGCCTGGGCCTGGCTGCCCGCGCACGCGCTGGCCTGGGTCTACGCGGCGATGCTGACCGTGCCGCTCTACTACTTCCTGGTCTCGGCGTTCAAGACCAACGACGAGATCTTCTCCGACCCGCTGGGGCTCCCGTCCTCGCTGTCCCTGGACAAGTTCTCCACCGCTCTGCACGGCGCGCGGCTGGAGCTGGCGGTCGCCAACTCGGCGCTGGTCACGTTCAGCGCGCTCGTGCTGACCCTCTGCCTGGCCGTGCCCGCGGCGTTCGCGATCGCGCGCAGCCGCAGCCGCTGGGCGGCGGTCACGGAGCGGGTGTTCGGCCTCGGCTTCCTGGTGCCGACCTTCGCCGCGCTGCTGCCGACCTTCCTGATGTCGGCCTACTCGGGCCTGTTCCACACCCGGCTGTTCATCGTCCTGCTGCTGCCCGCCACCGCCATGCCCCTGTCGGTGATCATCCTGACCCAGTTCATGCGGACGATCCCGCCGGAGATGGAGGAGGCCGCTCGGATCGACGGCGCGACGACGTTCGGCGTGCTGCGCCATGTGTACGCGCCGATGGCCATGCCGGGGATCGCGACGGTGCTGCTGCTGAACTTCCTCAACTTCTGGAACGAGTACCTGTATTCGCTGATCATCATCGGCCCCGACCAGGCCCAGCGCACCATACAGGTCGCCCTGCCCACGCTGCGCTCGACCGCGGGCACCGACTACGGCGTGCTGACGGCGGGCACGGTGCTGACCCTCGTCCCCGTGTGGATCGCCTACACCCTGCTCCAGCGGCGTATGCAGCAGGCGCTGGTCAGCGGGGCGGTGAAGCTGTGAACAGCCCCTCGGTGAACAGCCCCTCGGTGAACGACCCTGCCGCGGTGAACGCCCCCGCTTCCGCGAACGACCGTGCTTCGGCGGGCGGTTCGGCCGCGGGCGGGCCACCGGCAGGCAGCGCGTCCGTGGGACGGCAGGCGCACCGGCCCACCATCAAGGACGTCGCAGCGCTCGCCGGGGTCTCGACCGCGGCCGTGTCCAAGGCCGTGAACCGCAGCGGGCGGATCTCGGAGGAGACCCGGCGCCGGGTGCTGGCGGCGGCCGACGAGCTGGGCTGGTCGCCCAGCAGCGCGGCGAGCGCCCTGAAGAACGCCCGGACGCGGACCGTCGCCCTGATCGTCCGCCGGGAGACCGACGTGCTGGGCTCCGACCCGCACTTCACCGAGCTGATCGACGGCGTGGAGAGCGAACTGGCGCCCCGCGGCTACGGGTTGCTGCTCCATCTGACCGGCGCCGCGGGCACGGGCGAGACCGAGGCGTACCGCCGCTTCGCCCAGGAGGGGCGGGTGGACGGCTTCCTGCTGACCGAGAGCCGGATCGGCGACCCGCGGTTCGCGCTGCTGCGCGAACTGGGCAAGCCGGCCGTGCTGCTGGGCAAGGCGGCCTGCACGGACCCGGTCGAGCAGGTGGTGCTGCCCGAGCCGCACGCCGGCGTCACGGGCACGGTCGAGCACCTGGTCCGGCTGGGCCACCGGCGCATCGCGTACGTGTCGGGGCCCGACGACCGGGTGCACAGCGCCTTCCGGGCCGCCGCCTTCCACGAGGCGCTGGCCGCCGCCGGGCTCACGGCCGAGGTGTTCCCAGGGGACTTCACCGAGCACGGCGCGGTCCGCGCCACCGAGCAGCTGCTGGCCCGCACGCCCCGCCCGACCGCGGCCGTCTACGCCAACGACTCCATGGCGGTGTGCGGGATGAGTACCGCCCAGCGCCTGGGCGTACGCGTCCCGCAGGACCTGTCGGTGATCGGCTACGACGATCTGCCGCTGTCCCGCTGGGTGCACCCGCGCCTGACGACCGTCGACCAGTGCGTGAAGGACGCGGGCGCCAGCGCGGCCCGGCGGCTGCTCCAGCTGTGCGGCGAGGAGCTGCCGGACCGGCCGCTGGCGCGCGCCCCGCGCCTGGTGGTCCGCGAGTCGACCGCCACCGCACCACCACCGGACTGAGCCCTCATCCCGTACGCCCCGCCCCGATCCGTACCCCGTACGACCGAGCACCGAGGACGACCATGCCCGACGCCCTGTACGAGAATCCCGGCGCGCCGATATCCGAGCGCGTGCGGGACCTGCTGGGCCGGATGACGCTCACCGAGAAGGTGGGCCAGCTCAACCAGCGGATGTACGGCTGGGACGCCTACCGCAGAACCCCCGGCGGGCACGAACTCACCGACGCCTTCCGGAAAGAGGTCGAGCGCTTCGACGGCATGGGGGCGCTCTACGGGCTGTTCCGCGCCGACCCGTGGTCCGGCGTCGACCACAGCAGCGGCATCGGTGCCGCGGACTCGGCGGCGGTGGCCGCGCGGGTGCAGTGCTGGGTGCGCGAGAACACCCGGCTCGGCATCCCCGTCCTGCTGGTGGAGGAGGTGCCGCACGGCCACCAGGCGCTGGACGGCACGGTGCTGCCGGTCAACCTGGCCGTGGGCGCGTCCTTCGACCCGGACGCGTACGCCCGTGCCGCCGCGTTCGCCGCCGCCGAACTGCGGGCGCGCGGCGGGCATGTGGCGCTGGTGTCGGGGCTGGACATGCTGCGCGACCCGCGGTGGGGCCGGGCCGAGGAGACCTTCGGCGAGGACCCGTACCTGGCGGCCCGGCTGACCGAGGCGCTGGTGCGCGGCGCGCAGGGCGAGGCGGGCGCGGACGGGCTGTTCGCGCCGGACCGGGCCGCGGTGGTCCTCAAGCACTTCGCGGGGCAGGGCGCCGGGGTCGGCGGCCGGAACAACCCCGAAACCGGCATCGGGGCGCGCGAGTTGCACGAGATCCACCTGCCCGCCGCCCGCGCCGGGGTGCGCGCGGGCGCGGCCGGGGTGATGGCCGCCTACAGCGAGTACGACGGTGTGCCGTGCGCCGCCAACCGCGCGCTGCTGACCGGGCTGCTGCGCGAGCACTGGGGCTTCCGCGGGGTGGTGATGGCCGACGGCCAGGCGCTGGACCGGCTGGAGCGGCTGGCCGGCGACGCGGCGGGCGCCGGGGCGCTGGCGCTGTCGGCCGGGGTGGACCTGAGCCTGTGGGACGACGCGTTCCCCCGCCTGGAGGAGGCGGTGCGGCGCGGGCTGGTCCCGGAGGAGGCGGTGGACCAGGCGGTGGCGCGGGTGCTGCGGCTGAAGTTCCGGCTGGGCCTCTTCGACACCGAGCCGGAGGAGGTTCCGCCGCTGCCCGCGGCGGACGCCGGCCCGCGCGAGAGCCTCGAACTCGCCCGCCGCTCACTGACGTTGCTGCACAACGACGGTGGGGTGCTGCCCCTGGCGGGTTCGGTGCGCCGGGTCGCCGTGCTCGGCCCGCTCGCGGACGGCATCGTCCACCAGATCGGCGACTACACCGCCCCGCAGCGCCCCGGGCACGGCGTGACCGTGCTCGCCGGCATCCGCGCCGCGGCCCCGGCGGGCACGGGCGTGCTGTACGCGCCGGGGTGCGCGCTGACCGGCGACGGGCTCGCCGACGAGGAGCTGGCCAGGCTGCGCGAGGCGGTCTCCCTCGCCCGCGACGCGGACGTCGCCGTCCTGGCGCTCGGCGGGTCAAGCGCCCGGGAGGACGACACGGAGTTCGAGTCCAACGGCGCCGCGGTGGTGGCCACCGAAGGTCCGCCCGCCGGGATGACCTGCGGGGAGGGCGTGGACCTCGCGGACCTGCGCCTGCCGGCCGGGCAGCGGGCGCTGCTGGAGGCCGTACGGGCCACGGGCACCCCGGTGGTCGTCGTGCTGGTGCAGGGCCGCCCGCATGCGGTGCCCGAGGTGGCCGGACCCGCGGACGCGGCGCTGTGCGCGTGGTACCCGGGCCCGTGGGGCGGGGCGGCGGTCGCCGACGTGCTGTTCGGGAACGCCGCGCCGCAGGGCCGGCTTCCGGTGTCCGTGCCCCGCACCCCCGAGCAACTGCCCGTCTACTACAACGGCAAGGACCATCCGTACGGCGGCTACGTCGACCAGAGCAGCGGGCCGCTGTACCCCTTCGGCCACGGCCTGTCGCTGGCCGACTGCACCTGGGGCGGGCCCGAACTCTCCCGCGCGGAGGTGTCCGTGGCCGAGCTGGCGGGCGGCTGCGAGGTGCGGTGCACCGTACGGCTCCGCAACGACGGCGCGCGCCCCGCGCACGAGGTGGTGCAGCTGTATGTGCGCCGGGTGCACGCGCCGGTGTGGCCGCGCACCCGCGAGCTGCGCGCCTTCCGCCGGGTGGAGCTGGCGCCGGGCGAGCGCGCCGAGGTCACGCTCTCGCTGGGCGCGGCCGAGCTGGAGTTCACCACCGCCGACCTCGAACAGGCCGTGGAGGCAGGCCCGTTGGAGATCGGCGTGGGCCCCTCCAGCGCCGACCTGCGCACCGTCCCCCTGACGATCACCCGCTGACCGTGCGGGCCGTGATGGACCGGCTCGCCCCTCGACCCCTTTCCTCCACTTTCGTCCACCGATTTCGTACACCGCCCCTCACGACCCTGGAGCACTGTTCCGCATGCAGCGACACCACGCCCGGCTCACCCACGACGAGAGCGCCGCGCCCTGGATCGGTGCCAACTTCTGGTCGCGCACCGGCGGCCCGCTGATGTGGCGCAACTACGACCCCACGGTGGTCCGCGCCGAGCTGCGAGTGCTGCGCGAGCACGGTCTGAACACCACCCGGTCCTTCTTCTACTGGCCGGACTTCCACCCCGAGCCGCACCGCATCGACGAGGTGCTGACCGGCCGCTTCGCCGACTTCCTCGCCGCCCACGACGAGCAGGGCATGCGCACCATCCCCACCTTCATCGTCGGCCACATGTCCGGGGAGAACTGGGACCCGGCCTGGCGGGGCGGCCGCGACCTGTACGCGGACGTGTGGCTGGTCGGCCGCCAGGCCTGGTTCGTACGGGAGATGGCCTCCCGCTTCAAGGACCACCCGGCCATCACCGGCTGGCTGATCAGCAACGAGATGCCGATCTACGGCCGCGTCGAGGGCCAGGACCCGGCGCCCACCGACCAGGTGTCGGCCTGGGCGCAGATCATGGTCGACGCCGTGCACGCCGCGGGCGCCCGGCAGCCGGTGTCGCTGGGCGACGGCGCGTGGGGCATCGAAGTGACCGGCCGCGACAACGGCTTCTCGGTGCGCGAGACCGGCGCGATGGTGGACTTCGTGGGCCCGCACGTCTACCGCATGGAGACCGACCGGACGCGCCAGCACTACAACGCGGCGTACGAGTGCGAGTTGGCGGCCGTGGCGGGCAAGCCGATCGTCCTGGAGGAGTTCGGCCTCTCCACGGACTTCGTCTCGGACGCCAACGCCGGGCACTACTACCGGCAGACGCTGCACAACTCGCTGCTGGCCGGGGCGACCGGCTGGATCGCCTGGAACAACACGGACTACGACGAGCTGTGGGACCAGGACCCGTACCGGCACCACCCGTTCGAAATGCACTTCGGCATCACCGACTCGGCGGGCCGCCCCAAGGCGCCGCTGGTCGAACTCGACGCGTTCGCCAAGGTGCTGGAGCGGGTGGACTTCCGCAACTGCCGCCGGGTGGACACCGACGCCGCGCTGGTGGTGCCGACCTTCCTGGAGCAGCGGATCCCGGTGGCACGCGCCGTGGACCGGCCGGTGCTGTTCGTCTCGCTGCGGCAGAGCTACATCGCCGCGCGCGAGGCCGACCTGCCGGTCGCGTTCGCCCGCGAGCGGGACGGCATCGGCGAGGACGCGAAGCTCTACCTGGTGCCCTCCACCCGGCAGTTGCTGGCCCCGACCCGGCGCCGCCTGGAGGAGCTGGCCCGCGGCGGCGCGGTGGTCTACCTCTCGTACTGCTCGGGTGAGCACGCGGGCACGCGCGGGCCGTGGTTCCACGACCTGAACGGCCTGTTCGGCGTCGAACTCCAGCTGTCGTACGGGCTGGTGGAGCCGATCGAGGACGAGACGGTGGAGATCACCTTCACCGAGGACTTCGGCTCGATCGCCGCCGGTGAGGTGCTGCGGTTCCGCGCCGGGGGCAACGAGGACAGCCGCGGCTTCCTGCCGGTGCGACCCGACGGGGCACGCGTGGTCGCGGTGGACGCGCACGGCCGCCCGGCGGTGCTGCGGTACGCGGTCGGCGAGGGCGAGACGGTGCTGTGCACCTACCCGCTGGAGCAGATGGCGGCCCGCACGGCCCGCGCCAACCCCGAGGACACCCAGCGGATCTACGCGGCGCTGGCCGAGGTGGCGGGCGTCCGGCGCACGGTCACCGTGTCCACTGCGCTGGTGAGCGCGGACGTGCTGTGCCACGAGGACGGGCGCCGCTTCGTGTGGCTGGTCAGCCAGAGCGAGGAGGAGCTGGCGGTGGATCCGGGGCTCTCGGAGGAGGAGGCGTGGCTCCGGCGCGAGCGGATGCTGCGGGAGGCGCGTACGGCCGCGCAGCTGCGCCACCCGGGCGTGGTCGTCGTCCACGACGTGGTCGAGCAGGACGAACGGCCTTGGATCGTCATGGAGTTGGTCGACGGCCGGTCGCTGGCCGAGCGGCTCGCCCACGACGGGCCCGTGGAGCCGCGTGAGGCGGCCCGCATCGGGCTCGCCCTGCTCGGCGCGTTGCGCGTGGCGCACGCGCAGGGCGTGCTGCACCGGGACATCAAGCCGGCGAACGTGCTGGTGGAGGCGGGCGAAGGGCGGGTCGTACTGACCGACTTCGGGGTCGCGCACGTCAGCGGTGGCTCGACCATCACCGACTCGGGGTCCTTCGTCGGCACGCCCGAGTACACCGCGCCCGAGCGGATGTCCGGCGGCCGTTCGGGCCCCGCGTCCGACCTGTGGTCGCTCGGTGCGCTGCTGTGCGCGGCGACGAGCGGGCGGTCGCCGTTCCACCGGGACTCGCTGAGCGGTGTGCTGCACGCCGTCGTCTCCGACGACATCCGGCTGCCGGAGGCGGCCCGGCCG
>NZ_LIQY01000243.1 GCF_001418495.1 Streptomyces pathocidini
CCATGGCCCGGAGCCCCACGCCCCGGAGCCCGAGATGCTCGCGTCGGGACTGCCCCTGCGTGTGCCGATGACCGCCCTCCGCCCCGGAAGTGCCGGCGCCGAGGCGACCTGCGAGCCGACTCCCGGAGGCCAGGAGACGCAGCAGCTCCTGGCGAGCGAGCTGGGGCAGCGCGTCACCAGCTTCTGCGGTGGCGCGCGCCGAGCCCGCACCCCGGACATCGCGTCCCCGGACGGCGTTGCCCCGTCTGCTCCCCGCAAGCCGGAAAACGCAAAGGAGACTCGATGACAGTCGCCATAGACCAGGCGGGCCAACTCGGCTGGCTCATCAACAACTTCGCCATGAACACCCCCGGCGTCCAGCATGCGCTCGTGGTGTCAGCGGACGGCCTCGAACTGGCTTCCTCCACCGAGCTCGACCGCGACACCACCGAACGCCTCTCGGCCCTCACCTCGGGTCTGGTGTCACTGACACGTGGCGCCGCGGACATCTGCGGGCAGGGTCGGGTGAACCAGACCCTGGTCGACATGGAGAACGGCTACCTGTTCGTCATGGCGATCTCCGACGGCTCCTCCTTGGCTGTGCTCACCGGAGGGTGGTGTGACATCGGGCTGGTCGCATACGAGGCGGCCCGGCTGGTCGACCAGGCCGGCCCCATGCTCACTCCGGCCGTGCGCGCCGAGATGCGTAAAAAGCTCCTGGACTGGCATCAGAGGATCTGAGCGGCGCCACCCACTCCGCACATTTCCTGCCGGGCAGCGCCCATCAGCCTTGGATCCGACCGCACCCGAGGACTCACCGACAACGCCAGGGTGACGATCCACCTCACAAGGAAAGACGCCATTGCATTCGTTCATGAAGCACACCTCGTATGGCGCACCCGCCATCTCCGCTGAATTCCGGTGGCAGGCAGCATGACAGCGATGCCCACCACCCTCCTGCCGTTCAGATACCGCGAGTTGATGGGTCTTTCGGGTTCATCACGCCGCGAACGCATCTATGACTGCCTCATTGCGGCGGGCACGGCGGCGATCGCCTGTGTGCTGCTGCGCGAAGTGCGGCACACCGGCCTGATCGACGGCTACTGGACGAACTTCGGTGTGGCGACGCTCGCCGCGGCATCCCTTCTGTGGAGACGGAACCGCCCGGAAATCTGCCTCTCCGCCGGCCTGTTGGCCAGCCTTGCGTCCGACGAGCAGACCGTCCTGGCCGTCGCCGCGTACGCGGTCGCCCGTTACGGCGGCCGATACCGCTTCTGGGTGTTCGGCACCGTCACCGTCCTTTATGTGGCGACGCGGAGCCTGACCGGCCTTTCGGCTTCCAGCCCGGAGGAGTTCTTTCAGGTGACCGTGTTGACCATCCTCACCCCGGCGCTCTTCGGCTCGATCGCCAGACGACAGCAGATACTCAACGACGTCCTGCACCGCCAACTGAACCAGGTGGAGAAGTCGGTGGCGCATGCCGTGCGATTCGCCTCCCTGGAAGAACGCACCCGGCTGGCTTTCGAGGTGCACGACAATGTGGGGCACCAAGCCACGGTGCTTGCGCTGCACACGGGCGTTCTCCAGCAGCGGAAAGACCTCCACCCCGAAACCCGAGAGGCCGTGGACGCCATCCAGGGAGCCGCTCGGCAGGTGACACACGAATTCCGGAAGATTGTCAACGTGTTGTGCGGACCGGAAAAGGGAACGGAGCAGTTGGCGGAGCGGATCCCCTGTGCGGAGTTCCTCATGAGCCTGTCGCGCAACATGGCCGCCGTCGGAATGGATGTCGACTACCAGTTGATCGGAGAGCCGCACGAACTGCCGGAAGAGACAGAGCGACTGCTGCGCAGGGTCAGTCAGGAGTCCCTCACCAACGCCGCAAAACACGCCCCCGGGGCTCCGGTTACGATGAACTTGTCGTTCTCGGACGCGAGCGTCGGTCTCGAAGTCTTCACCGGGCCGTCCAGCGGGATAGCCATCGTGAAGGACTCCGGAAAGCTGGGTCTGCGCGGGCTGAAGGATTCGGTCGAACGCGCGGGTGGTCACTTCAGATCCGGCCCGGTGCCCGGCGGCGGTTTCCTCGTGCAAGCACATCTTCCGTATCCAGGCACATCACTCGATTCAGCCGCGGGCCGACTGACCTGTCCGTGACACGTTACTTGGAAGGAAGCCAGGCAGTGGCCATTCGGATTCTCATAGTCGACGACCAGAGCATCATCCGGTCCGGGTTGCGCATGCTCATCGAATCCTCGGAGGATTTCGAGGTGGTTGCCGAGGCCGCGGACGGAGCCGAGGCCATCACCCAAGTCGCCAAGTACCGCCCGGACGTCGTCCTGATGGATCTGCGCATGCCGCGGATAGACGGTGTGGAAGCGACGGTTCAGCTGATGCGGCTGCCCGATCCGCCGAGCGTCCTCGTACTGAGCACCTACGACACCGACGCCCAGGTGATCGAGGCTCTGCAGGCGGGAGCGAGCGGCTTCCTTCTCAAGGACCTGTGTCCGCAGGAGTTGAGCTCGGCGCTCCACGCGGTGGCCAATGGCGGACGGGTATTCGCGGCGCCGGTCCTGCAGGGTCTCGTGCACCAGGCGATCAGGCGCATTCCCATAAGAGTCAACGCGGTTCATGAAAAGATCGCTGCACTCAGCGAGAGCGAGCAACGCGTCCTGCTTCTCCTCGGAGTCGGCAGGACCAACGCTCAGATCGCGGAGGAGCTCTTCCTGTCCGCCTCCAGCGTGAAGACATATGTCTCCAGGACACTGGCCAAACTCGGCCTGGAGAACCGTACGCAGGCAGCGATCATCGCGTATGAAGCCGGGCTCGTGGGCGACGAGAGACAGCCCGAGCAGGACATCTAACGGCGACGGGGTTCCCCCTCCTCGCTCTGGGGGTTGCCGACGATGCCCGCCTCATGAGCGAGGATGGCGGCCTGCGTGCGATTCGCCAGTCCCACCTTGGCGAGCAACCGGGACACATAGGTCTTGATGCTCGCCACCGACAGATGGAGCTGACGGGCTATCTGAACGTTGGACAGCCCTCTGCCGATGAGTTCCAGCACGCGCAGCTCGCTCTGGCTGAGCGAGCCGATCTTCTCGTGGGCGTTGCTGAGGCGCGTCGCAGTACGGGACGTCACCCGGTTCACGAGCAGGGTCATCACATCCGCCGAAACCAACTGGCCGCCGGCCGCTACGAATCGCAGTGCCGACAGCAGATCCTGTGGCGGAGTGTCCTTGATGAGAAAACCGGAGGCACCGGCTTCCAGCGCGTCCAGGACCCGTTCGTCGATCGCGTAGGACGTCAGCATCAGCACCTTGGGGGGTTCGGCCAGGCGCATGAGTTGCCTGGTCGCCTCCACCCCGTCGATGCGCGGCATGCGCAGGTCCATCAACATGAGGTCAGGACGGTGTGTCCGAGCGGCGGTGACAGCCTCGGCTCCGTCGGAAGCCTCTCCCAGTACCGTGAACCCCTCGAAGGAATTCACTGTCATACGGAGTCCGGCCCTGATGATCGCGTGATCATCCACGATGACAACCCGAATGCTCATTGCCCACTTACCTCCCCTGTGCGGCCGGGATTATGAGCGAAAGCAATGCCCCAACTCCTGGCGTTGGCAGAACGGTTAGACGACGCCCTCTCGGCCGCGCCCACCAATCCTGGCAACGGCAGCCTCCCGGAGGCGGATCCATAGGTGGATCGTGGACCGCCGGAAAGCGTCAGTCGAGTCACCCTCGGGCTCTCCCGGCGGGGTCATATTTCTTCAATTCGATGACTCCAGCAGAGGACAAGGGCACCGTCGATCCGGCTCAGCGAAGGGCGCTGGGACCCTGCGGGGAAGGGGAGAACGGTCCCTGGTGCGGGCCGGACGGGGCATCCGGCAGGACGGTCTGCGAAAAGACCGTGGCGAGCAGGGCGCTCATGCCCAGCAGGGCCGAGCCGAGAAGGCAGTGTTTGTACAGGTGGCGGGGAACAGCCACCCTGCGCGGCTTCCGGTGCTTGCCCATCGATACCGTCGGTTCCTCTCAGAAGCGGAAGGACTCGGAGTGGATATGCCGCTTCGGGATTCCTGCCCGCATCAGGGACTCGGTGGCCGCGTCCGTCATCCCGGGCGGTCCGCAGAGGAACACCGCATGCCGGTCGAGGTCGGGGACCAGTGCGCGGAGCGCCTCCGGAGCGAGCGGGTCGGAGGAAGTCCCCGAACGTCCCAGGAGGTAGTGGAGCTCGGCCTTCCGGCTCGCGGCTATCGCTTCGAGTTCCTCGCGCAGAACCAACTGGCTCTCGTCCGCGGCCCGGTAGAGCAGGGATATCTGCCCCGGCCCCCCGGGGAGCGTCTCGAACAAGGACCGTATCGGAGTGATTCCGACACCTCCTGCGAGCAGCAGCACGCGCCTGCGGGAACGCTGGTGGGCTGTCATCGCTCCGAAGGGCCCGGTGGCCAGGACCCTTGTCCCAGGGCGCAGGCGGCGGATCCGGCGGGTGTGGTCACCGACCAGCTTGACGGTGATCCGCAGCGTGTCGTCCTGCACCGGCCTGGACAGCGAGAAGGGCAGAGCGGTCCGCCAGAGGCGCCGGCCCAGGAACCGCCAGCGGAGGAACTGCCCCGACTCGGCACCCAGTTCCTCCAGGCGCCTCCCCTTGATGACCACGGACACGACACCGGGCACCTCGTCACGGACCTCGACCACCCGGAGCCGGTGCCGGACCGCCTGCCGCACGGGCACCACCACGCGGTACCAGATGAGGACCACGGCGACCACGGCATGCAGCATCGACCACAGCCATACCGTGGCATCGGTGGCGGAGACATCCGGACCGACGAGCTGATGGGCGAAGCCCAGGGCCGCACCGAGGTAGGTGAAGAGGTGGACCGTGCGCCAGCTCTCGTGCCGGACCCGGCTGCGCACGGCACGGGCGGACACGACACCCACCGCGAGGAGCAGGCAGGTCCCGGCGGTGGCAGCGGCGATCGCCGGGTAGCCGTGGACACCGACGGTTGCCGTGATGAGGTCCGAATCCGTGTAGGCGGCGTAGCCGCACAGGGCGAACAGGGCGTGCCCAATGCACAGGGACAGCACGTATCGGCCGCCCAGCGAGTGCCAACGGGCCAGCCGGTCCGCTCCGACACCGTGCTCAACAGCGGGGACGCGCGCCATGAGGAACAGCATCACGAGAATTCCGTAACCGCCGAGCAGTCCGCACAGTCGCGCGGCGGTGGTCAGCAGAACGTCGGAACGAAGGGAGGGGTCGACGCGGACCGCCCACAGTCCCAGCACGGCGGCGGCACCGAGGAGCAGGCCGTTCCGTAGGGCTCGCGGGGAAACCCGCACGCACCCGCGCGAAGGCCGGATGTTCATGCCAGCAGTCATCAGCGGTGTTCCACAGAGCTACTTCTGGTCAGCCTTGCGCACGACGTCGACGATGTCGATGACGAAGGCACCGCCCGGGTCATCGGCGTTGCTCGGATTTCCCGGCTCGGCGATGACCAACCGACTCCCCACGGAAGCTCCGACGACGAACTTCTTCCAGGACTCCGGAACCCCCTCCCCGTCGAGGTCGAACGCACGGGGAGCGTGGGGCTGGTACGAGGTCTGATCAGGGTTCTCGGCCTTCCACTCCTGGTGGATGAACTGGACGATGACCGTGTCCCCCGCCGTTACTTTCCTTCCCTCTCCTTCGAGCAGCGTCCGTGCCGTCGCCGACTTGACCGCGGGCCCGTCCGGGAACTTGATCCGGGGGATTCCGGACGAGTCGACCGACACGGTCGGCAGCGAAGTGTCCTGCTCCGAGGCGTCCTTCGTCTTCTTCCCGTCTGCCGCCACATCGGGGTTGTAGGACCCCAGAATGTCGAAGACCACGATCAGCGCGTCTTTCTGAGTGGTCCCGGACGGCGGAAGATGGCTCGGCCCGAACCCCTCACTGGCCGGAGAGGACAGCACCACGCGGCTGCCGATCTTTTTGCCCACCAGCGCCTGGTCCCAGGTACGGGACACATGCGTGCCATCCATGATGACGCTGTTCGGATGCCCCGCCCCGGAATAGGTGCTCAGGTACTCACGATTGCCCTTCCACACCCGGATCTCGATATCGGCAATGACGATCTCGCCTTGCTTGACGACTCGACCGGAGCCGGTCGAAACCATGTCGACCTGCGGCTTCTTGGGCTGCTCACCTTGCGGTTGGACAACCGGCCGCTCACCGAACTTTCCGGTCACTCTGACGTCCGCCGCATCGGTCCCCCCCGCACCGCATCCGGCGAGCACTACAGAAACCAGCACGGTGCAGAGAGTTGCGGCAATATTTCGGTGTCGCAAGACACCCTTCCTTTCGACGTTGCGGCGGTAGGCCCGGGGAGGTGCACGCGTGCAGACTTCAAAGGCGAAGCGCCCTTGAAGTCTGCACGCGCATTGCAGGAGTTCGAGAACTCCGAGGCAGGTGTCTTACGCCTGCTGACCCGCCTGGCGCCGGCGCTTCATGAGGACGGCCCCGCCAACCAGACCGATGGCCGCGGCACCGGCTACAACAGCCGGACCGACCAGGGGCGTGTCGATCTTGTCGGGAGCCTTTCCGGCGATGACAGCGCCGTGGCAAGCAGTGATCTCTCCGGCGATGCCACCCAGCGCGGAGGCACGGAAGGCATTGAAGTAACCGTGCTCCGAAGGAGCGTTGTCCTTGGTGGGCTTGCCGTTCTTGTCGGTGTAGATCGTCTCGGCGTAGACGCCCTCGACGACGTTCGGGATTCCGACCTTGACGTCGGCACCGACGGAGAGCTGGTTCTTGATCTCCCACTCGCCCTTCGAGTTCTTCTGCTGGAGAGAAGCACCGGCGATGTGGTGGCGGGACTTGAGGTTCTGGCCGGGGACGGCGTCCAGTCCGTAGTCGAGAGCGCTCGCCACGAACCGTACGTTCGCCAGGCCGGCCGGCACGGTCAACTGGAACTTGCCGACCGTGCCCTCGTAGGACGCGGTGCCCTGGGCGTCGTCGTGCTTCAGCTTGAAGCTGGGGCTCTCGGCGTCAACGACCCCGAGAATGCTCACGGCCAGGTCGGGCTTGTACTCGTCGTTGGGCCGCTTGTTCGGAATGGTCGGCGAGTGTGCGGCACCATAGGTGACGCCGGTTTCGAAGAGCGGCGCCTTCAGCGCCACAAGCCATCCCTCTGCCTGCGGCAGATCGCCCCCGCGATCCGCCACGTAGCCCCACCCTGTGGTGTACTCGAACTTCGGCCAATCGAGGGCCTGCGCCGGATTGACTGCCAGAAGGCCGACGATACCCACCGCCCCCGTCAGCGCGATGGGAGCTTTCATATAACGCTTAAGACTAGCCACGATTCTCCTGAATTGACACATGTCTCGGCATTGCACCGCGAAGGAACGAGGTGCTGTCGGTTCGCTTTCCGCGGCCCTTCCCTGTTATGAGCAGCAGCTCGACATGACCCACAGCGAGACCACGTCGCACACGGAACTCACGGGACAGGTATTTCTGCTGGTCAGCTACGCGCTTGTCGCCTGCGATTTCCCAGGTACACAAGGGCGCCACCGGCCAGGAAAACTGATGTTGCGCCGATCAGGGCGGTCGGGCTGGCCATCGGGACATCCATTCCCGGAACGTTCTGATCTCCGCCGCCGGATCCGCCGCCGGGCGCGGTCGAATTTCCCTCACCCGGGTTCGGCTTGCCACTGTTGTCCGGGGCCGGGCTGCTGCTGTTACCCGGGGCCGGGCTACTGCTGTTTCCCGGAGCTGGGCTGCTGCCGTTGCCCGGCTGAGCAGGCAGGGAATCTCCCGGGCGGAACGAGGGGTCCGCGGGCCCCGTGGCGCTGACCGCCGCTCTGACCCAGGCAATCGTGTCGGGGTCATTGGGCAGCTGGTCGTGGTTGACCGGCTTGCCTCCGGACAGCGTCACATTGGTGAGCTGCTCCTTGGGGCCGCTCAAATGCGCGCTGGTATAGGGCAGGACGATGTCGTCGGCGGGCGTGGCGACCATGGTGTACGAGACACCCGATACCAGATCGCCGCCACTGTTCAGCTGCTTGAGGAAGTCGGAATTCGGCAGCATTTCCCGAACCGCCGGATAGACCACGGACCCGACCTTCGCTTCAAGCCCCTCGGTGCCCTGGTTCGGTGTGCCGAGACCGACCAGAGAACTCACGGAGGCCGCGCCTCCCAGGTTCTTGAGGTAGTAGCGGGAGACGAGTCCGCCCTGGCTGTAGCCCACCAACTTCACCTTCGACGCCCCGGCCGACTGCTTCACGCCGTCGACGAAGGTCTGCAACTCCCTCGCCGAATCGGCCATTTTGCCGGTTCCGGGAGTGTCGAGGAACCCGACTCCGTAGCGCAGCGCGTAGACGCAGTGCCCGTCCTTCTTGAGGGGTTCGGCCATCCGCCCCCATCGGTCGATGGGTTTCTGATCGGCATGGCTGGTGAATCCGAACGTGCCATGGACCAGCACGACCGGATCCTTGCCCTTATCGGATCGGCAGGACCAGTCATTGATGTGCTCGGTGAGATTCGGCAGTTCGAGCTTCTTCGCCGCCGCCACAGCCGGACTTTCGGCCGCAACCGCGGTGGACCCGTAGCCCATGAGAACCAGCGATACGGCTGCGGTGCCGGTGCAGAGGGCTTGGCGGATATGACGTGATGTTGTTGACCGCAGAGACATGAAGTTCGGTATCTTCCTCGCGTGTAGCCAATCGGCAGGAAATTCGGGTGCCGCTCTCAGCCCTCGGTGCGAGGACTCTTCTCGGGGATCGCCGGGGCTTTCGAAACGAGCGCGACATGGGTGTCCATGCCGTAGACCCCGGCCGCGTCGCCCTTGACCCCCTCCTGCTCCTGGAATTTCCGCACCGCTTTTTCGGTTTCCTCGCAGAACTCACCGGTCGGCTCGATGACGAGGAGGTCGAGGGACCGCAGCCTTTCCTGAAGCTCCAGAACAGCCGGGTGGTAATCGCCCTTCGAGAGGGGCGTATGCGGGGGGACTTCCACGGGCGGAGGTGCGACAGGCGTCTCCGACGGAGGCTGGGCAGGGGTCGACGGAACGGTCGGCCCGTTTCCTCCCGACTCGGGCTGCGTCTGTTCCGGCTGCTGCGGTTGGGACGCGCTCGGCTTCGGCTTGGTGGAGCCCGTTGACGGCTGCGGGGTGGCATGCGGCGCTGCCGAGCCGCCGGCCGAAGTCGCTGTTCCGGTGGAGGCCTTCGACGCGGCCGAAGCGGAGCCACGGGACGAGCCGTCGACGGCGGCCGTCTTCTTCCCGTCGCCCGCTGCGGAGCCTCGCGGTGCCGAAGCGTCCTGCCCGTCTGCGGCCGGGGTGGTATCGACATGAGCCGCCGTCAACTGGTCCGGCTTCGTGGAAGCCAGCTGCGCTCGACCGGCAGCCCCGCTCCAGAATCCACTCGCCGCCGTCTGGATCCCCACACCTGCCAGCACGGCCAGCGCGGCAGCGACCGTCCAACGGCGCGGCGACTTCCAGGATTTGCTGCGGTGCGAGCCCGGCTGTATGGACGCAATGGCCTGACGGCCGACGGGCACTTTCGGAAATTCAGGCATCTGAAACCTCTGCCGATGGATCGCGCGGTGCGGAGAATTGTGCGGAGTCGCCGGAGCACGAGCCTCTGGCGAACAAGGAATTGGGAAAGAACAAGGAACGGATGAACTACTGCATCTGACGATGACGCACCTTGCGGCGCCCGCTCGTCCGCACGGTGCACCTGCCACCAAGCACTGATCGTTCCGACCGGTGTCGAGGCTCATTGATGCGGATACGGTGATGAGCGGTCACGTGAGAAATCTATAAGGCCGGTCATGGAGCGAGCCGCGGCCAAGAGCAGCGTCCGCCCGTACGAGAGGTGACTCCGTGATCGACCTTCGTCAGGAAACGGCCGCCTGATTCAGCAGGACGCCAAATCCTCCGGGGCGCCTTCCCGGCTCTAGTATTTGGTCGAGCACGAGTCGACAAAAGTCGCACCCTGGGTGGAATGCCCTGTTCTAGTCTTATGGGAATCGCCCCGCACGGCGATCATCAACCCACGATTCGGCATGACCACGCCGGTTCCACACCCCCACCAGCGGCCGAGGCCGCTGGTGGATGCGTCGCGGACCGAGCGGGCCGCACCTACTGGAGCAGAGAGTTTCACCGCAGTGACGACCCCGCCCCCCGCAACCGCTGTCATCCCCTCCATCATCGACATGGGTGTTCTTCCCGCCCTGCTCAATGTCGCCGAAGATCCGCTCCCCTGCTCCCACGAGCCCGACCTCTGGTATGCGGACGATGCGAGCAGTCGTGCGCGGGCCTGTGCGAAGTGCGCCCAGTGCCCCTTCTGGGAATCCTGCCGTGCGGCGGGGCGCGAAGGTCGCGAGTACGGCATCTGGGGCGGGGAGGACGAGGCCGGCCGCGCCGCGGCCGGGTGCGCGCCCAAGGGCTGGCGCCCGGGCGCCAGAAGGCGCCGAATGGCGTCCCGCGAACTCGGCACAGGCCTGGCGACCCGTCCCCCCAAAGCGGCCTGACGCTCTCTCAGTTTTACCAGGACCCGCGAAAGAATGGCGTCGCCCGCTTGATCATCCGCAGTGGAACTACTTCCGACGGAACACCCTTTGCGCGGAAGAAGAACTGATACTGCCCCTCTTTCACCAACACCAGTCGACTTTCTGCACGCTTCCCCAGAGATCTCCCGTGCCTAGATTCAGGACATCTTCTCCATCACAGGAACGACAGAGAATCGAGATCCAAGGTGTCCAGGTCGCCCTCCAGTCGCGCGTCTCGCACACGCCGAGTCACAGCCATCTCCCTCACTAGCCTTCTCGCCGCAACGGCCGCGCTGACGGGCCTCACGGGCACGGCTTCCGCAGCCCCGACGTCGGCTGTAGCCAAAGCGCAGAAACTGGCTCTGTCGGGTGTCATCAGCGAGATCAACGACTGGTCCTGCGAGCCGTCCGAGGGGCAGGAGCCGGTGGTCCTGATCCACGGAACGTTCGGATTCAAGAAAGCAGCGCAGGCCCGTGACCGGTGGAGCGTCATGGGCAGGGTGCTCAAGGACGAGGGGCGCTGCCTCTATGCCCTGGAGTACGGCACCAATTGGCTCGGGACCATGGGCGTCAAGGACATCAGGGACTCCGCGAAGCAACTCGCCACTTTCGTCGACGGCGTCAAGGCAGCCACCAACGCCTCCAAGGTCGACCTCGTCGGCTACAGCCAGGGCGGGCTCGTCGCCCGCTCGTACCTCAAGGACCGGGACGGAGCCCGCTCGGTCGACGACCTGGTCACCCTCGGCACCCCCAACCGCGGTACCGACACCACGTCGGCCTGGTGGGGGTCCTGGGTCTACAAGGCGGTGGATCAGATGATGCCGGACTCCGACTTCCTCAAGAAGCTCAACAAGGGCGGTGAACTGATGCCGGGAGTCTCCTACACCGCGCTCGCCACGCCCGAAGACGGCGTGGTGACGCCCTTCACCAGTGCTTACCTCCACGGCCCCACGGAGCAGCTCACCAACGCAACCGTGCCCAGCATCCCGGGCAGCGATGAGGAACCCCACACCGAATTCTGCGCGAACCCGGCCGCGGTCCAGTGGGTCCGGGAAGCCCTGCGCTCTCCCGGACCGGCCAACCCGTACTTCAAGCCGGTCGGAACGCTCGCATAGCCCCGAAATCTCCAGATCGAATTCTCCAGAGGGGAAACGGGAGAGAAAGCCGGACACGGGCCCACGTACCACGCAGGCCCGCCGTGCCACCTCAGTGGCGCCGGCCGGCAAGTCGGCCCTCATCTGCCCATTCGGCAGATGAGGGCCGAGGCTACGGGACGATCTTCAAAGCGAGCGGACAGCATCCCGTACGAGATGTCCTAGAACGCCGCCTCGTCCAGCTCCATCAGCGACTGGTCGACCGACTCCGCCAGCGCGCGCTGCACCGAGACGCCCGGCAGGACGTTCGCGGCGAAGAACTTCGCGGCCGCGATCTTGCCCTGGTAGAAGGCGATGTCCTTCCGGGAGGCCGAGGCGAGCTTCTCGGTGGCGACCGCCGCCCCCTTCAGCAGCAGGTACGCGATGACGACGTCGCCGGAGGCCATCAGCAGGCGGGTGGTGTTGAGGCCCACCTTGTAGATGGACTTCACGTCCTGCTCCGTGGCGGCGAGGTCCGTCAGCATCGCGCCGACGATCGCCTCCAAGTCG
The DNA here is from genome assembly GCF_001418495.1 of Streptomyces pathocidini. Classification (GTDB taxonomy): domain Bacteria; phylum Actinomycetota; class Actinomycetes; order Streptomycetales; family Streptomycetaceae; genus Streptomyces; species Streptomyces pathocidini. Next base: position 12,135 of record NZ_LIQY01000243.1, read on the forward strand.
ACGGCGGCCTTGGCCAGTTCGTCGCGCGCCCCGGCCAGCGGCTCGCCGCCGCCCGCCTCCGCGAGGAACTTCTTGATCTCCTCGGAGAGGGCGGTCAGCGCCTGCCCCTGGTCGCGGACGATCTTCCGGAAGAAGTAGTCCTGGCCCTGGATCGCGGTGGTGCCCTCGTAGAGGGTGTCGATCTTGGCATCCCGGATGTACTGCTCGATCGGGTACTCCTGCAGATAGCCGGAGCCACCGAACGTCTGCAGGGACTGGGCGAGTTGCTCGTAGGACTTCTCCGAGCCGTAGCCCTTCACGATCGGCAGGAGCAGGTCGTTGAGCCGGTGCGCGGCGGAGGCGTCCTCGCCCGCGGCCTCCTTGAGCTGGATCTCGTCCTGCACGGAGGCGGTATAGAGGACGAGGGCGCGCATGCCCTCGGCGTACGCCTTCTGCGTCAGCAGCGCGCGGCGCACGTCCGGGTGGTGGGTGATGGTGACGCGGGGCGCGCTCTTGTCGGTGAACGCGGCCAGGTCCGGCCCCTGCACGCGCTCCTTGGCGTACTCCAGCGCATTGAGGTAGCCGGTGGAGAGGGTCGCGATGGCCTTCGTGCCGACCATCATCCGCGCGAACTCGATGATCTTGAACATCTGGCGGATGCCGTCGTGCTTCTCGCCGAGCAGCCAGCCCTTGGCGGGATGGCGGTCGCCGAAGGTCATCTCGCAGGTGTTGGAGGCCTTGAGGCCCATCTTGTGCTCGACGTTGGTGGCATAGGCGCCGTTGCGCTCGCCGAGCTCGCCGGTCTCCCAGTCGAAGTCGTACTTCGGCACGACGAACAGCGAGAGCCCCTTCGTGCCGGGACCGTGGCCCTCCGGCCGGGCGAGCACGAAGTGGATGATGTTCTCGGACATGTCGTGCTCACCAGAGGTGATGAACCGCTTCACGCCCTCGATGTGCCAGGAGCCGTCCTCCTGCCGGACCGCCTTCGTACGGCCCGCGCCGACGTCGGAGCCCGCGTCCGGCTCGGTCAGCACCATGGTGGAGCCCCACTGCCGGTCCACCATCAACCGCGCGATCCGGTGCTGCTCCTCGGTGCCCTCCTCGTACAGCACGCCCGCGAACGCCGGGCCGGAGGCGTACATCCACACGGCCGGGTTCGCGCCGAGGATCGTCTCGGCGAAGGCCCACAGCAGCGAGCGCGGCGCGGCGGTGCCGCCGATCGCCTCCGGGATCCCGAGCCGCCACCACTCGGCGTCCATGTACGCCTGGTAGCTCCTGCGGAAGCTCTCGGGTACGGGCGCGGTGCTGGTCTCGGGGTCGAAGACCGGCGGGTTGCGGTCGGCGTCCGTGAAGGACTCGGCCAGCTCGTTCTCCGCGAGCCGGGCTATCTCGGACAGGACGCTCTTGGCGGTGTCGACGTCCATCTCCTCGAACGGACCCGCGCCGTAGACGGCCTCGCGGCCGAGCACCTCGAAGAGGTTGAACTCGATGTCGCGGAGATTCGACTTGTAGTGCCCCATGGCAACGGCTCCGTATGGATCGGGGAGGCAGGCCTCACACACGTACCAGCAAGTAGCTCCCGATGATGCTACCCGCCAGTAATAAAAATCAACCCTCATCCAGCCAGGTGTGACGAGCCTCTAACGAAGCCGCGCCCGAGCCCCGCGCGCACCCCGGCTCACGGGGCGCGCACGGGACCGCGGGGCGTGGATCGCGGGATGCGCACGACTAGGGGGTACGCACCGGGGCGCGCACCGGACCACAGGGCCGCGCTTCACCCCCCGGCCGGGATCGTCCCGAGCCGCCCCGCCTGGAAGTCCTCGAAGGCCTGGGCCAGTTCGGCGCGGCTGTTCATGACGAACGGGCCGTACTGCATCATCGGCTCCCGGATCGGCGCCCCGCCGAGCAGCACCACCTCGAAGTTGGGGCTGCGCGACTCCTGGCTCTCGTCGGCCCGGATCGTCAGCGTCTCGCCGTGGCCGAAGACGACCGCCTGGCCCGTACGGAAGGGGCTGTCCGAGCCGGCGGGCCCGGCCGTACCCCGCCCGGCCAGCCCGTACGCCAGCGCGTTGAAGTCCGCCCGCCAGGGGAGGGTCAGCTCCGCGCCGGGGCCGATCGAGGCGTGGATCATGGTGATCGGGGTGTGGGTGGAGCCGGGGCCGCGGTGCCCGTCGAGCTCGCCGGCGATCAGCCGCAGCAGCGCCCCGCCGTCCTCCGAGGCCAGCAGCTTGAGCCGGTCTCCCCCGATGTCCTGATATTTCGGCGGGATCATCTTGTCCGCGCGCGGCAGGTTCACCCACAGCTGGAGGCCGTGGAAGAGGCCGCCGCTCACCACCAGCGCCTCCGGCGGCGCCTCGATGTGCAGCAGCCCGGACCCGGCGGTCATCCACTGGGTGTCCCCGCCGTTGATGACACCGCCGCCCCCGTGCGAGTCCTGGTGCACGAAGGTGCCGTCAATCAGGTACGTCACGGTCTCGAAGCCGCGGTGCGGGTGCCAGGGGGTCCCCTTCGGCTCCCCGGGCTGATACTCCACCTCACCCATCTGATCCATCATGATGAACGGGTCGAGGTACCGGTAGTCGATCCCCATGAACGCCCGGCGCACGGGGAACCCCTCGCCCTCGAACCCGCTCGGCGCCGTCGTCACGGCGAGCACGGCCCGGGCCTCCTTCTCGCCGGCCGGCGCGGCCACGCGCGGCAGGGTCAGCGGATTCTCGACGGTCACGGCGGGCATGGCAGGCCTCCTGAGGTCTCGATGTCCAAATTTAGTTGAACAATGAACATCACACAAGGACCGGATTATTCCCGGACGCGGTATCCGCCCTTCCCTCCACGCGAAGACCCCCACCGCGAGGTGCTCGCGGCGGGGGCCGAGGCTTCGTACGAGACCGGGCGCGGCTACCCGTACATCCGCCGCATCGCGAAGTCGACCATCTGCTCGACCGCCTTCGCGTCGAAGACCATGCGGTGCTCGCCCTCCATGTCGAGGACGAAGCCGTAGCCCGTGGGCAGCAGGTCGAGGACCTCGGCGCCGGTGATGACGAAGTACTTCGACTCCTTGCCCGCGTACCGGCGCAGCTCCTTGAGCGAGGTGAACATGGGGATCACCGGCTGCTGGGTGTTGTGCAGCGCCAGGAAGCCGGGGCCCTCGCCGCGCGGGCAGTAGACCTTCGAGGTCGAGAAGACCTGCTGGAAGTCCTCGGCGGACATCGAGCCGGTGGTGAACGCGCGCACCGCGTCGGCAAGCGAAGGCGGCGACGGCTCGGGGTAGAGCGGCTGCTCGCCGTAGCCGCCGGGCGCCTGATGCTGCGGCGGAGGCGGCGCCGAGGCGTACCCCTGGCCCGCGCCCGCGCTCTGGTCGTAGCCGTACATGCCCGCAAGCGTACTGAGTCGGCGGGGGTCTTACGGGCGGTCGACCGATCCTCGCCCGGCGGCCGAGGCGCTCGGGGGTGCGCGGAGGTGCATGCGGGCCCCCTTGATCACCATGCCGACCGCGTTGCGAGACCCGCCCCCCTCTCCGGCCAACCGGCTGACGTCCACCGGTGGTCAGGAGGCCCGGAGCTCCGCGGCGGTCTGGACGAGGCCGTCCCGCTCAAGCCGGTCGAGGACGTCCGGTACATTGCCGGGCGGGTTGCGCCAGGAGTCGGCGATCTGCTGGAGGGCCGCGTAAACGCGTTGGCGGTCGAGGTCGATCTGGGCCATGACGAAGTCGTCCGGATGCAGTGCCTCGGCGTCCCAACTCTTGAGGGCCTCGCCGGGGAAGTCACGCAGGTTGTAGGTGACGATCACCTGCGCGTGCACCTTGATCGCGGCGGCCAGGACGTGCCGGTCATCGGGATCGGGCAAGTCGAGGGCGGACTCCAGCAGCTCATAGTCCTTGATCAGACAGTCGCGGACAGCCTTGATCATGAGCTCACGCGTACGCGTGAGCTTCTTCCCGTCCAGGTCGGGGCGATTGGCCTGGAGGTTGGCGAAGACCTCGTCCAGAATGCGGTGAGTCCACTTGGCCTGGACGAGGCCCGCTTGTGCTAAGCGGATCAGGAGATCGCGCAGGGTGCTGGGGTAGAGCACGCAGGCGTCGTAGACGACGGTGAACGCCACGGGGTCAGATCAGCCCCATCTCCTGGTTCAACGCGGTCAGTTCGTCGGCGGCGTCGCGACGCTTCTGGTCATCCTTGCGCTGGTAATCGATGAGGGACTGGGCCTTGATCCTGCGGTGGGTGCCCACCTTGCGGTACTCGATCTCTCCGGCGTCCAGCAGCCCGATCAGGTAGGGCCGAGAGACGTTGAGCATGTCGGCCGCCTGCTGTGTGGTCAGTTCGGCATGCTCGGGAACGATCGAGACCGTCCGTCCGGCGGCCATGTGGCTGAGGACCGCAGCCAGCAGCTCGACCGCCTCGCGCGGCAGCTCGATACTCGCGTCGGCGTCCCCTTCCAGTCGGAAGCGGATCTGTCGGTCATGCGACTTGGCCAGCGACCGTTTGACCGGCCGCAGCGCACGTGCCGCGGAGTCGGCGCTGCCCCTGCTCGGCCCCTTCGAACGAATCACGGTGTCCATGGCGGGTCCCACCTCCCTACCTTGTCGAACCTCCATTATCCGCAATAAACGAAGCAGGCGCAATATCTGAAACAAGGGACCAGCCCGGCGCCACCTCCCGACGGCATCTCTCGGATTCGGAAAGTGGCGCAGCTGCTGGTGGAGCGAGTCGCCGACTCGTGGACGGTGCGGGCCAGGCGGGACGGCGGCACAGGGGTGTCGTTCGTGATCGAGGGCGCCTGGAAGCCGGGAGCGCCGACGCGGCGGAGGTCGGGCTGGGCGGAGGTCGGACCAGGCGGAGGGCGGGCGTCCCCGCAGGGGTGGTTTCTTTTGGCGAGTGGGGTTGTGGGGGCGCGGTGTGGGGGTGGCGCTGGTTCGCTGGGGGCGTGCAGAGTGATCAACCGGTCGGCGGCCCGCTGCTTCCGCGCGCGGCGCGCGTCACCGCCGCATGGTGCGGGGTCGTGTTGCTGGTGGCCGGGGTGGCCGCGGCCGCCATCTGGTTGTGTGTCGAGCTCAAGGCGGTCGTTACGCCCGTGCTGCTCGCCATGCTCGGGACCGCGCTGCTCGGGCCGCTCAACCGGCGGCTGCTCGCGTTGCGGCTCAACCGGTCGCTCGCCGCGGGGCTGACCTGCGTCGCGCTGATCGCCGTCGTCGGCGGGGCCGCCTACATCGTCGCCGGGGCGCTGATCGACACCGGCGACCAGATCGTACGGTCCCTCAAGGACGCGGCCCGGGGTATCCAGGAGCACTTCGGGGCGGCCGGGACCTCGCTCGACGATCTGGTGTCCAACGGCAAGAAGCTCGTCGGGAAGTTCGGGGGGACGGCCGCGTCCGGGCTCCTCACCGGGGTCAGCGTCGTCGGGCATCTCATTGCCGACTCGATCCTCGCACTGTTTCTGACCTTCTTCTTTCTCCGGGACGGGCATCGCGTCGCCCGGTCGCTCAGCAACGCCTCGGACGACGGGAACGGCTCCGGGCGCCACCTCGAAGCCGCCGCGCAGCGCGCCTTCCGCGCCGTCGAGGGGTTCATGCGCGGCACCACCCTCATCGCGCTGATCGACGCGATCCTGATCACCACCGGGCTGCTGATCCTGCGGGTGCCCGGCGCGGTCGGGCTGGGCGCGCTGGTGTTCATCGGCGCCTACATCCCGTACCTCGGCGCCTTCATCTCCGGCACCGTCGCCATCCTCGTCGCGCTCGCCGACCGCGGCTTCGTGATCGCGCTGTGGGCGCTGGGCGTGGTGCTGGCGGTGCAGGTGATCGAGGGGCACGTGCTCCAGCCGATGATCCAGAGCCGTACGGTCCAGATGCACCCGGCCATGGTCATGCTCGCGATCACGGCGGGCGCGAGCATCGCCGGGATCCTGGGGATGCTGCTGGCC